>CAXNKP010000378.1:0-3283 GCA_964202815.1 Stagnihabitans sp.
TCAGATTGACCTCAAACTGCCCAAGCCCGGTTTCCGACGTAGAGGTGTCGGCCGGAATATCCATGGCCTCGCAGGCATCGTAATGGTCGGTAAAAAACGTGTCGAACACATCCAAAGCCCGGATCGACAGTGTTTCCGCCGCCTTGCGCCGCTTGCCTGAACGCGGCGAGGGCGGCACCTGTAGCGTCTTGCCAGAATCGTCGATCAGGAAAAACTCAAGCTCTATCGCGCAAACCGGCGTCAACCCGCGCGCTTTAAAGCGCTGGACCACTTGGGCCAAGGCATGGCGCGGGTCGCCCTCATAGGGGGTGCCGTTTTCGCGAAACATCCAGATCGGCAGCAGGGCGGTGGGCGCTTCAAGCCACGGCATGGGCATAAAGCCACGTTCGGTGGGCTTCAGGATGCCGTCTTGGTCGCCCTGTTCGAAAACCAAAGGGCTGTCGTCAATATCCTCGCCCCAGATATCAAGGTTCAGAACTGAAAAGGGGAAACGGGTTCCGTCTTTTACAATCTTATCCGCAAAGCGCGCTGGAACCCGTTTGCCCCGCGCCTGCCCGTTCAAATCTGCCGCGGCCACGCGAATGGTCCGGACGTCCGGGTGTTTTCTTAACCAGTCTTTCATCATAGCACATCGGAAGGGCCACCCCCCGCCCACGCCTGACGCAGGATACGCCCGGCAGGCGGGTCAGATCATGCCCTTGATCCATCCCTTGTTTCTGATCCCGGCAGAGGTCGGTATGACCGCCGCACAATTTGATCAAATTTAGAATAGGCGGGAAAGGCCGTTTGGGCAAGACAAATCGCGCAATGGGTGCAGGTGCATGATTTTTAGCATAAAAATCGTCATGGCAGGGAAGAATCGATTTTTCTGCGAAAAATCGGGTTGCGAGGGATGAGGGCAATCAGTCTTCGGCCGCCATCCCAAGGTCATGGGGCGAAGGCGGCGTGTGCACGGCCAGATAGGCTGAAGGATCAATTCTGACCAAGCCGCGCAGGCAAAGCGCGTATTTGTCGGGCGCGCTAAGGTCTGTTATGGCGTCAGAGACCACGTCAAACATCAGGTCGGCATTGGCCCCCAAGGCGCTGATATAGGGCAGGCCGGGTGTCGGGTCTGTCACGCCCACCTCTTGCAGTTGGGCTGCGAACGGATCGTGGCGCTGGATCATTTCCCAAGAGATGGCATCTAATGCCGCAATCTCGGCGCGGCCTTCAGCCACGGCGCGCGCTGATAACTGGTGACCGCCGGTGCGCAAAGTGGGGCGCAGCTTTAGGCCATGTGCTTGGGCAAAGTTTTGCGCGGCGGCCCAACCGGATTGCGAGAGATCCTCATTAAAGGCCAAGCTTGCGCCGTCAAACTGCATGACATCGTGGCGTCCATCCCTTTGGGCCGCGACAAAAACCGATCTATAATAGCCGGGCGCGCAGCCTTGAACGCCAAAGTCGGGCGTGCCGATCAGCGCCACTTTGCCGTGCAACTTGGCGCGGTAAGGAAAGCCGCAGGTTTGCGACAAGACCAAATCGGGCGCACCCCAAGCTGGCCAAAAGGCACCTGCGCCGCGCGTCAGCGCGTCGGGGGCGGCCAATCCTGCGGTGCGCAACCCATCGCGGATCAGCGCCCAAAGCCTGTCATTGCTGGGCTGCACCTCGACCCGGTCATACATGCCGAGCGCGGCGATCACGCTTTGGCCGCTCTTTGCCGTGCCAGCGCAGAGTCCACATCGCTTAATCCCAAAAGGCCCGATACCAACCGCAGCAGGCGGTCTTCATCGGCATCGCGCTGACCATCGGCCAAGGCTACGGACCAAAGGGCCTCGACCAAGGCTGTCCGGTTTTCCAAGGTCACAGCCTCTTTCAACGCGCGGGTAAAGCGCACTGTGTCGGGGGCGAGGGTTTCGGCAGTTTCTGCCTCGACCCGCAAAGACTGTGCTTCGGGCGCTGATAACCCATAACGGCTTTGCAAAATCCGCTCGATTTTCGCAAGTTCGGGGGCAGAGGCGAAGCCATCCGCCCTTGCGATACGCACCAAAAGGGCCCCAAGTGCTAGCCGTTCTTCCGGAACGGGCAGGCGGGCGGGCGCAGGGCCGAGGAGAAGGTCTAAAAAACGCATAAGTTCACCATAAGCTTGCCGCGCCAAACTGCCAATGCCTAGCGGCGGTGGGCTTCGAAAATGGCCAAAAGGCGGGTGGCTTCTTCTATCATACCATAAGGCGGGTTAATCACGAACATCCCCGATCCTGCCATGCGGTGGCCCTCCCTTATCGGGGGAAACCGCACTTCAGATCGCAAAGCATCGGGAAAATCGCGCGTCAAGACCGCCAGCATCTGCACATGTGGCACATCTAGCAAGATTGGATACCACAGCGCAACAATGCCAACGTTCCAGCGCTTGATCACCTTGCCGATGATCCCCGGCAGGCGATCGTAATCGGCTTTCACCTCGTAAGACGGGTCAATCAGCATCAAACCGCGTCTTGGCGTGGGCGGGGTCAGGGCAATGGCCGCCTCTAGCCCATCCACTTGGGCGATATGGGCCCCCCATGGGGAAAGGTTGGCCTCAAGCGCGCGAAACTCGGCCGGGTGCAGTTCACAAAGATGCATCACATCCCCCCCGCGCAGCAAAGCCGCGGCGATCAACGGTGATCCGGGATAGGACTGTGCCCCATGGATCGCGCGCACTTGGGTCAAAAGGCGGCGATAGGGGTGATCGGGGGGCAACCAACCCTCGGCGCGGGCAATGCCGGCGGCAGCCTCGCCCGTCTTGTCAGATTCTGCACCCGTTAGGTCATAAAGCCCACGCCCTGCATGGGTTTCGATATAAGATAGTGGCTTATCCTTGGCCGTCAGGTAGGCCAAAGCCCAAGCCAAAAGCGCGTGCTTATGGACATCGGCAAGGTTTCCCGCGTGATAGGCGTGTTGATACGACAGCATGATTGCCGCCTAGCGCAACACGAGCCTTGCGTAAAGTAGGCTTTGGGGTTGAAAGCGGGCGCATCTACCCTTAGGTGCGCATGGCATGCGAAAGGAACCAAACCGATGGATTTTATCACCCCCGAAGCTTTAACCGCACTTTTTAGCGTGATCGGCATCGATCTGGTGCTGGCGGGGGATAATGCCATCGTCATTGGCATGGCGGCAGCAGGCTTGCCCAAGGATCAGCGCAAAAAAGCCATCCTGATCGGCGTTGTGGCGGCCACTGTGCTGCGGATTGTCTTTGCGCTGGCCCCAACGAGGTTGATGACCATCACGGGCCTGACACTTGCGGGTGGTGTGTTGCTGCTGTGGG
>CAXNKP010000379.1:0-3281 GCA_964202815.1 Stagnihabitans sp.
CCATGTCGCAGCCAGCAAGGCCGACGCGGGTGAACAGAAAGGCGCATTTCGCCTGTGGTGTGGCAAGGCGCAGATCAGCCGCCATGGCAATGATCGCCCCCGCCCCCACGGCCACCCCGTCCACCGCCGCGATGATGGGTTTGCCACAGCCGATCATCGCCTTGACCAGATCGCCCGTCATACGGGTAAAGGCCAAAAGCTCTTTCATCGGCAAGCCGATCAAGGGGCCGATAATGTCGTGCACATCGCCGCCCGAGCAGAAGTTGCCGCCATTGGGCGCAAAGATCACCACATCGACATCGTCGGCATAGACCAGATCGCGAAACAGGTCGCGCAGTTCGCGGTAGCTGTCAAAGGTCAGGGGGTTCTTACGCTCTGGCCGGTTCAGGCGCAGGGTGGCTACGCGGTTGGACACTTCCCATAACAAATGCTGCGGCTTGCGCTCGGCCAAGTTCATCTTGATCCCATCCTTTTAAGAATATCGGTCAACACATCCAGATCGGCTTCCGACAGGTTGGCAAAAAGCTGGCTCACCTCGGCCTCATGCTGGGTGGCCAGCCCCTCGAACTGGCGCAAGCCTTCGGGAGTCAGGGCGACAAACACCGTGCGGCGATCAGTTTCCGACGGGGTGCGCAGCACCAGACCGTCGTTTTCCAAACGGTCCACCACCGTGGTGGCATTGCCGTTCGATACCAGCAACATCCGCGAAAGCTCTGACATCGTCACCCCTTCGCGCCGCCGATACAGCGCTGCCATCACATCAAAGCGCGGCAGGGTTGTGTCGTGCTGCACCCGCAAAAACTCGCGCAGGTGCGATTCAGCGGCGCGGGTGACGCCCAACAGGCGGATCCACATTTTAAGCCGGCGTTTGGACAAAGGGTCGCTCACACCTCGCCCCCTGCGATCACGATGCTTTGGCCGTTCACGCCTTGCGAGCCCGGCCCGCACAGGTACAGCGCCGCTGCCGTCACCTCTGACGGGGCAAACAGCCGCCCCTGAGGGTTCAATCCCTCAAGTGCGGCCTTGGCTTGCGCGGGCGAGCGGCCCGTCTTTTCAGCGATGATGCGGATGGACTGATCGGTCATCTCGGTATCCAGAAAGCCCGGGCAAATCGCATTCACCGTCACCGGCCCTTTCGCCCCGTCCAGTGCCAAAGAGCGCACCAGCCCCATCACCCCGTGCTTGGCCGCGGCATAGGGGGCGACCTTGGCATAGCCTTTCACCCCTGCGGTAGAGCACACCGCCACTAACCGCCCCCAGCCCGTCATCTGCCGCAAGCCTTCGCGAAAGGTCAAGAACACGCCGGTCAGGTTGACCGACAGCATGGCGTTCCACTGATCAAGGCTGGTTTTATGAAACGGTGCCGAATCTGCTTGACCTGCGTTGGCAATCACAATGTCCAAAGGCCCCGCTTGCGCAAACAAACGCTGGACAGAGCCTTCGTCCGTCACATCGCAGCCCAAGGCGCTTATCGCAGAATGCTGCGCAGCAATTTCTGCCAAAGCCTCCGCACGGCGGCCACATATCACCACCTCGGCTCCGGCTTTGGCAAAGCCTAGCGCAAGGTCTGCCCCCGCGCCCGACCCGCCGCCTGTGACAAGAACCCGCTTGCCGTTCATACCCGCGCCACCTCGACCGATTTGGACAACAGGCGCATAGCTTGATCGCGGCCCGCAAGATATGGCAAGGGCCAAGGCGTGGGATCGCCCGCTTTGATCGCCTGATGCAGCGTCCAATAGGGGTCAGCCAGATGCGGGCGGGCAAGGCACACAAGGTCGGCCCGCCCTGCCAGCAAGATTTGGTTGACCTGATCAGCCTCGGTGATGTTGCCCACGGCCATGGTGGCCAAGCCCGCCTCGTTGCGGATTCGGTCGCTGAAGGGGGTTTGGAACATACGGCCATAGATGGGCTTGGCCTCAGGGCTGGTTTGGCCCGCCGACACGTCGATGATATCAGCCCCAGCTGCGGCAAACATCGCGGCAATCTGGACCGCCTCGGCCCCCGTCACACCCACCTCGCCCACCCAATCGCTGGCCGAAATGCGCACAGCCATCGGCTTTTGCCCCGGCCATTCGGCGCGCATGGCGGCGAAAACCTCCAGCGGATAGCGCATCCGGTTTTCCAGCGAGCCGCCATATTCATCGGTGCGGTGGTTCGATGTGGGGCTGATAAAGGACGAGATCAGATAGCCATGCGCCGCATGCAGTTCGATCATGTCAAAGCCGCAAATCTTGGCCATTTCGGTGGCTTTGACGAATTGCAACAGCACCTTATCCATATCGGCGCGGTCCATTTCCTTCGGCACGGCGTTTTGCGGTGTCCATGGAAGGGCAGAGGCGCTCATCACCGGCCAGTTGCCATGCGGCAGGGGCGCGTCCCCGTCCAGCCAGCCGACCTGCGTTGACCCTTTGCGCCCTGAATGGCCGATCTGGCAGCAGATTTTGGCCTGCGTTTCGGCGTGGATGAAATCGACAATCCGCTTCCATCCCGCCTCGTGCTTGGGGGTGTACAGGCCGGGGCAGCCGGGGGTGATGCGGCCATGGGCGGACACGCAGGTCATCTCGGTATAGACCAGCCCCGCCCCGCCCTTGGCACGTTCGGCGTAGTGGATGAAATGCCAATCCCCCGGAACCCCGTCGACCGCCTTATACTGCGCCATGGGGGACACCACGATGCGGTTGGCCAGCGCCATGTCGCGCAGGCGGAAGGGGGCGAACATCGGCAGGCGTCCGGCCGCTCCGCCCGCTTGGTCTTGAAACCAATCCTCGGCCTGACGCAGCCATTTGGGGTCACGCGCGCGCAGGTTTTCATGGCTGATGCGCTGGCTGCGCGTCAGCAGGGAATAGGCGAATTGCAGGGGGGGCAGGTCAAGATAGCGTTCCACCTCCTCAAACCATTCTAACGAGTTGCGGGCGGCTGATTGCAGGCGCAACACCTCCACCCGCCGCTCGTCTTGGTAGCGTTCAAAGGCACCTTGCTGGGTAGGTTCGGAATGCAGATATTCCGCCAAGGCAATCGCACTGTCAAAAGCCAGCCGCGACCCCGACCCGATCGAGAAATGCCCCGTTGCCGCCGCATCGCCCATCAGCACGATGTTTTCATGATACCACCGCGCGCAGATCACACGGGGAAACTGCATCCACACTGCCGATCCGCGCAGATGCGCGGCGTTCGACATCAGCGCATGGCCGCCCAAATGCTTGGCAAAGATACGCTCGCAGGTGGCAATCGTTTCCTCTTTCGACATGGTGGCAAAGCCCAGCCTGTCCCATGTGTCGGGC
>CAXNKP010000380.1:0-3280 GCA_964202815.1 Stagnihabitans sp.
TTTGTCAGGCCCATATGGCGGATCAAGGGCTCGCAAATTTGGTTTTGCACGGTGAAGACCGGGTTCAGGCTGGTCATCGGATCTTGAAACACAAAACCCACCTTGGCTCCGCGCAGGCCCGATAACTCTTGCGCCGACATTTGCAGCACATCGCGCCCATCCATCATGACTTGGCCACCTCGCAGTTCGGCAGGCGGGGTGGGCAAAAGGCCCACCAAAGACATCATGGTCACAGATTTTCCGGACCCACTTTCGCCCACAACACCCAGCACTTCGCCGCGCTGCACATGAAAGCTCACAGTGTTGACCGCGTGGATCTCACCCTGTCTGGTGTGAAAAACGGTCGACAATCCGCGAACATCCAGAACGGGCGTGGCCCAATCAGGCATGAATTTCTCCTCAGAATGCCGTTTTTTCTATTTTTCTTTGGCAGGTTAGCTTCGGCACAGCTCGATCAAGTGTCAAGTCTTTCGTATTTTGCGCTGTCGATCAACCCGGAATTTGGGTGTGCGGTATTTCGCTTGGCGGGGCTGGCTAAAGCAGGGCCGCTTAGTCATCGATCTTGGTGCCGCTTCCAGCCCCACTGCGCGAGGCGGTGGTGGCGGGAACAGTGGTTTTCAGCGCAAGGATCTCCAAGGCGTGCACGGTCTTTGGGCAATGGGCGGGCAGGTTGATTGGGTCCGTCGCCGCGCTTTTTACCTTAGCCCCCGGCACGCAGCTGATGCGCAGGGCAAGGGGGGTGGGCCCGGCCCAGGCTTTGGCATCCAAACCGTGAAAGGCCCCCTCTGGCGTCACATGCAAAGCGCCCTCGTCCCAAAGCACGGTCACATGTTTGCGGCAGGTCTGGGCGGCTTTTGCCAGAAACGGCAGCAGCAGCAGCGGTATTTCAACCGGGTCAAGCGCTGTGTCTTGGCCAAAAGGCCCATCGGCCAGCGCTGCGTGGTCTGTCAAGGCGGCGCCCGATTGGATAGGGCAAAGGGGCCCCCCATCCAAGGCGCGCCAGTGGCCTGCCTTTGGGAATGGCGCGCCGCGAAGGCATGGTTGCGCCCGTTTCTGGGTCAACAGCGCTAGAAACGGTGTTAACGCGTCAAAGTTGCGCGTGGCCAGCCATCCTGCAGCAAAACCTGCTTCCTCGGCCAGTCCCCAAGAATAGCCCACCCCTCGTGCGGCCTTCATGCACAGGCTTTCGGTTTCATTGCGCGACAGCGTCAGCCCATCGGCTGCAGGGGTCACGCCCAAGATTGCCGCTGCCGGTTGAGATCCTGGGGAAAGGGCTCACCTTTAAAAAGGCTGATACGCACCCATTTGTCAGAGCGCGGATCGAAATGGCTGGCCCCAAAAAACGCCAGTTTGCAGCGCAAAATGTCGATGGGCAGCATGGCTTCGGCCAGAAGGTTGTCTTGGATCTCGGCATAGGGGGATTGGGCGCTTTGCTGGACCCGCCGCGCCATCAGGCGGTGCTCGGGATGGGCCAAGAGAAAGGCGGCGAGGGGGTCGTCTGCGGGCCAATCTGTCAGATCACGGGCAAGTTCGGCGGCCATTTGGGCAATTCCCAAGGGTTGTTCGCGCGCCGCCCCTTCGTCGATCCGCCTGTCGCCAATCCGGGGCTCCAGCTTTTCTTCCGACACATACCAAAACCGCGCCGTGTCGCGCGGGTCGGCATAGTCCTGCCCCAGCGCCCAAGCGTACCGCGCGGCAAGATCGGTGCGAAAGGTTGCGACCGTGATACTGCCGTTCAGGGTGAAGGTAGCGGGCTCATCGGCGCTCATCCTATCGGCCAGATCGTCGACCAGATCGCCGTGAGGTTCCAGCATCAGGGCCACCAAGGCTTCTTGTCCTTCCAGCGTCAACGTTGCCTCGCCCCACAGCCAAAGCGTGTTCCAAGGCGTCTCGCCTTGCGGGAACCCATCCAACGCCGTGGCAATCTGCGCCAGATCGTCGCTGAGGTCGGCGAGTTTGGCCACCTGTGCCGGGTGGTCAGAGCGCCATGTCCGCAGATTTTCCTGCCCATCCCCTAGCGCTTTGCGCAGCGCCACTATGGCTGATGGAGAGGCCGATCCTTGGGCGCGCACGCGGGCCAAAGCCTCTTCCCGCGCCCAGATCCAGTTGTTCAAAAGCGTGGGGTGGCGCACCACAAAAGGGGCCATGCCAAGTCCGGTTGAGTTGCCAAGCCCAAGCCGTAAGCGCAAATATTGGTCCAATGGCACTGCGTTTTGGCCACCCATGGCCCGCGCCAAGTGCTCTACCAGATCAACCGTAAAGGCCCGGATCAGCCAGACGGTCAGCATCTCGACGCCAAAAGGCCCGAAGAGTTCGGCACGATCCTCGATCACCGCCCGGTCCGCCGCCCCAAATTTGCCAGAACCGTAGACGGCCGTCGTGCGCATCAGGTATCCCACGGCGTCAATCTCGGCCAAGTCGGGTTGCAGGCCGGCTGCAAGCCTGTCCACCACATGGCCAAAAAGCCGCACCGACCGATTGGCGCGGCTCAGCGTCAACTCTTTGGCCGAAACGCGGCCCGCCTCTTGCAGCGGTACGTTGGCGGCAAGACGGTCAAGGTCTGCGTCCTCCGGCGTGCCATCAAACAGCGCAAAGGTTGCATCCCAAGCCGTTGCAATCACCCGATCCGAGCGCATATCGTCGGGCAGGTCATGGGCAAAGGCCACAAGGCTGTAGGTATGGTTCGGGCCCTTGGCGCGGTAGACGGCACGGCCGACACCCTTGGCGTCGATCTGCCAGACGGGGCGGTCAAACTGCCAATCCTCCGCCGCCATAAGGCGCAAGAGGACGCGCAAGAACGACAGCCGTGTCGGATGCGCTGCCCCCATCCTGGCCAAGCGCATCACCTGCGCGGGCGGGCGGCGAAAGGCCGAGAGGTCTGAGGGGACGGCTGGATTTGGCGCTGTCATCACGCGGGTCCTTCTATCTTACGGGGGCAGCATGAAAGCTGCGCGCAAAAAAGTCCAGCCAGTTGCCCCCCATGATCCCTGCCACCTCTGCGCCCGAAAATCCCACGTCTCGCAGCCCTTCCTCAAGGGCGTTAAAGTCGCGGTTGTCTTGGAACCACTGGGGCATTGGCGGAAATCCGGGGGCTGCGGCGCTGCCTTCGCCATACTCAACCGCTTTGGTCCAGCGGCCAGCGCGCATCCAGTCCACCACGCGGTCCGGCTGATCCTGACACAGATCCGTGCCTATGGCCAAAGTGCGCGTGCCCATCACCTCTGCCGTTCGGGCCACCATCTGGCAGAAGTCTTGCAGCGTGCAGCCTGATCCGCCCTTC
>CAXNKP010000381.1:0-3275 GCA_964202815.1 Stagnihabitans sp.
TTTTCAACTGCGCAGGTCGTGGTGCCCATCAGGCCAGTCCCAAAGCCTCTCTTTGCTTGCGCGCCCATGTTTGAATGACGTGATCCACCGCAAGCCCCATAAAGGCAACACAAAGGCCCAGCATCAAGCCGTTGCCGATGCCGTTCTTATCCGACAACGCCTTGAGGATATATTGCCCCAGATCATCGGTACCGATCATGGCGCCGATGATCACCATGAACAGCGCGAAAATGACGGTTTGGTTTATGCCCAGCAGGATGTGTGGCATTGCAAGGGGAAGTTCGATGTTGAAAAAGCTTTGAAAGCGGTTTGCGCCCGACATCAGGCCCAGATCCTGCAACGGCAGCGGAACAGAGCGCAACCCCTCGATCGTGTAGCGTGTGGCGGGGATGGTGGCGTAGATGATGACCGCGATCAGCACCGAGGTGTCCGTGACACCAAATAGCATGATAACCGGGATCAGATAGATGAAGGACGGAAAGGTTTGCAACGTGTCGCAGATCAAAAGCACGATCTTGCTGGCCCGATCGCTGCGCGCCGACAAGACCCCGATGCCAAAGCCAATGATAACCGAAACAATCACCGCAAAGGTGGCCATATAAGCCGTGATCAGCGCCCTGTCCCACCAATCGGTCAGCGCGATGAACAGCAAGAACAGCCCCACCGTTGCCATGGAACGCCGCCCGCCGATGATAAAGCCTATCCCCATCGTCAGCACAAATGTCGCCAACACCGGCATGCCCAGAAAAGCCTTCTTCATCGGGATCAAGACTTGAGTGATCAAAAACCGGTTAAAGACTTGCAGGCCTTGATACCAGTTCTCCACCATCCAATCGACGCCAGATTGCCAGAAGTCTTCGGTGGTGATGCCCTTGTTGTGCGGGATCATGTAAAAGTAGTTGATGCCGCCTTCAAAGATAAAGCGGCCAAGATAGGCCAAAGCAAGACCGCCCAGAACGATGGCCGCAAAGATCAAAGAATACTTGTGGCGCGCCCCAAAGCTTTGGTCCGCGAAATAGTCCGTGCCTTTGTTGGCAAAGGCCAGCGAAAGCCTGTCCAGCACCACGGCGATCAGCACGATGCAGATGCCCAGTTCCAACGCCTGACCGATCCTTAACTGGTTCAGCGCCAAAAGCAGGTTGAACCCCAGCCCCTTGGCCCCGATGAAAGAGGCAATCACCGCCAGCGCCAGACACTGCATGATCACCTGGTTCACGCCGATCAAAATATCCCGCCGGGCTGCCGGGATCATCACTTTTATCATCAGTTGGCGGTTGGTGCAGCCATTCATCACGGCGGCTTCCACCACCTCGATCGGCACTTTCTTCAGGCCCAGCATTGCCAAGCGCACCATGGGCGGGGTCGCAAAGACGATTGTGGCAATCGCTCCGGCGTGGTCGCCCACGCCAAACATCACCATAACAGGCACCAGATAGGAAAAATGCGGCATGGTTTGGGCGACGTTCAAAAGCGGCGTCAACACCGCCTCTACAGCGCGCGACCGAAAGGCCCAAACGCCCAGCGCCAACCCTAACGCAAAGGCTATCGGGGCTGCGATCAAGACTAGCGACAGGGTTTCCATCGCCGGTTCCCACTGCCCAAATACCGCAATGTACAGCGTGGCAAAGGCCGCCAGCGCTGCCAGCCAAACACCCTTTAGCGCATAGCCCAGCAAGGCAGAGCCTGCGGCGACAATCGTCCATGGCAGGGCGGGCCAAACAAGGTCGGGATGCGCGCGGGCGTAATCCCAACCGGTAAAGGCGGCAATGGTCTTAACGCCTCCCAACAAGACTTCGCGCAGCAGATCAATGCAAAACAAAATGGCCGTCGAAAAGCTCCGCGTCACTTCCTTGATCAAGGGCGAGGCTTCGTAGTCTTCAATTTCCGGGTCATAAATGTCGATCGGCCACCAGTCGAACAGCAGGAAACGGACGAAAGTGTTGATCTGCTCTGGCCATCCGGCGATCAGATTCGGCAGGCGCCAAAGAACATTGCCTTCAACGGCCGGAATGGCGAAATACAACACCAAGAAAACGGCGATCAACACAGCAAACTGCGCCAAGCCAGAGCGAAGAAATTGCGCCCGCATCTTGCCCACCCTATCCGACCAAGCCCTGCGCACCGCGCGCGCCGAACAGTATGTGCAAAACGGTTTTGCGATTCAACAGCCCCAAGGGATTGCCCGCATCATCCACCACCTGCACTGGGTGGCTTTCTGCCAAGACGCGCTCGGCCACTGTGGCGATCAGGGCATCTTGATGCACGGTCATGGCACTGACCAAATCGGTGCTCAGCGGTTCCATCAGATTGGCGCAGCTTAAGACTTTTTCGCGCGGCACATCACGGGTGAACTTGGCAACATAGTCCGTGGCAGGATGCAAGACGATGTTGGCCGGCGTGTCCAACTGTTCAATCACGCCGTCTTTCATGATGGCGATCCGGTCAGCCAGGCGCAGGGCCTCATCGAAGTCATGGGTGACAAAAAGGATGGTCTTTTGCAGCAATCCTTGCAGGCGCAGGAATTCATCCTGCATTTCCTTGCGGATCAAAGGATCAAGCGCGGAAAATGGTTCATCCAGCAGCCAGATGTCAGGTTCGACGGCCAGCGATCTGGCGATGCCCACGCGCTGCTGCTGGCCCCCTGACAATTGACGGGGGTAGTAATTTTCTCGGCCAGCAAGGCTAACCAGGTCCACCATCTCCATCGCGCGCTTGATGGCGGCTGCGGTGGATTGGCCCTTGATGAGCAGGGGAAAGGCAATGTTTTCCAAGACCGTCTTGTGCGGCAAAAGCGCAAAGCTTTGAAACACCATACCCATCTTGTCGCGGCGCAGGTTGACAAGTTGCTTGCCCGACATAGCGGTTAAATCTTCGCCATCGATGAAAATTTTGCCCGCTGTAGGCTCGGTCAACCGCGAGATGCAGCGCAGCAACGTGGACTTGCCCGAGCCTGACAGCCCCATGACCACCAAAAGCTCGCCCTTATGCACTTCAAACGTGGCTTTGTTTACGCCCACGATGCAGCCTGCGGCCTGAAAGGCCGCAGCTTCAACCACACCGGCCGAACTGCGCATCATGGCAGCGGCGTTGTCGCCAAATATCTTGTAAACCGCCTCGCATTTGATGACTGGCTGAGACGAGGGAGCACGGTCAGTTTGGGCCATGGCGTCTTTCCCGCAAATGTCTGGTCAGGGGAATGGAAGCCCCTTGTCAAAGTCTTACCCCCCAGCATGGTGCATGGGGGGTAAGGTCTAGGAAACTAGGCCCACTTTCGC
>CAXNKP010000382.1:0-3272 GCA_964202815.1 Stagnihabitans sp.
AAAGGACGCGCGGGCCGCCCAGAAGGCGGGCATTCCCTTCACCCTTTCAACCGTCAGCATCTGCTCGATCGAAGACGTGGCAGAGGCCACGACGGCACCCTTCTGGTTCCAGTTTTACGTCCGCAAGGACCGCGGCTTCAACGAACGGCTGATTGACCGCGCCAAAGCCGCCAAATGCACGGCGATTGTGGTCACGATGGATTGTCAGATCGGCGGTCAGCGCCACAAGGACGTCCGCAACGGCCTGACAGTTCCGCTGAAAATGAGCCCCAAATTCCTGGCCGAGATGGCCATGAAGCCGCGCTGGGCGCTGGCGATGCTGGCGACCAAACGGCGTACCTTCGGCAATTTCGCGGGCCATATCCCGGGAGCGACCACCGTTTCCGCCTTGGCCACTTGGATGTCAGAGCAAGACGACCTGACGCTGAACTGGAAAGACCTGATCTGGATCAAGAAGCGGTTCGGGGGGCCGCTGGTGGTGAAGGGCGTGCTTCATCCCGACGATGCACGGGCTGCCGTGGCCCATGGTGCGGATGCGATCATCGTGTCCAATCACGGGGGCCGCCAGCTTGACTGCGCACCGTCCACCATCCGCGTGCTGCCGCGCATCGTCGATGCCGTGGGTGGCAAGTGCGAGATCTACCTCGACAGCGGTGTGCGATCTGGCCACGACATGCTCAAGGCCGTGGCCCTTGGCGCGCGGGCGGTGTTCATCGGCAGGCCGTTCCTGTATGGCCTTGGCGTGGCAGGAGAGGCCGGTGTGTCGCGGATCATTGAGATCCTCCGAGCGGAAGCCGACACCACGCTGGGCCTGATGGGCGAAACCGACATCACGACGCTGGGTGCGCGCAACATCGAATCGAACGACCTTGTGGCACCGGCCGGGCACTGACCTGCATCTTGTCCGTCATGAAGGATGGCGCGCGTGCTATCGGGGCAGGGCGACGGATTCCACCAGCGCCCGCGCGGTGCCGTAAAACAGCGCCTGCCGCTGCTCTGTCGTCAGGCCAATCTGCCGCGCGCCGCGCTTCATGGCCCGCAACTGTTCGTAGCGCACGTAAGTCATCCGTGGGTCGCAATGGGTCAGGCCCATCCCATGGTTGTCAGGCGACAGATAGGCCCAAGCCCTGCCGAACGTGACGTACTTGCCGCGCATCGGCCCGATCATGTCGTCCGACCCATACATCACGCGGTCAACGCCGACACCGGTGTAAAGCGCGTCCATCGCATCGGAATCGCAAACCGTCGAGGTGTCATACCAGACATTGGGCAGATCGCGGATCAAGGCCGCCGCCTTTTCAATGGCCCAGGGCGAATAGCTGCGCGCGCAATGGGCGAGGATCCATTTGACGTCGGGATATTTGTCGCTCAGCCGGCGGATGTCCTCGATATTGTCGGGGTCGCCTATCGCGTCAGGTTTGGAGATATGCATCATGATGATAAGCCCCAGCCTGTCGGCGACCGCTATCTGATGCTCGGGCATAAAATCGGTGATCCTGCACGCCACGGCATCGCCGGTTGACGCATAAAACCGGTAGGGCTTGACGCCGATTAACCCGTTTCGCCGCACTGTCGCCTCGACCTCAGCGCTGCTCATGCCGGGATGGACAAGGGCCAGTCCGCGCGATGTGGGGCCCTTTCTGACCTGTGCTGCCACATAGCTGTTGGAGGTGTCAAAATCGCAGGGATGCGGGAAGGGAAACGGGAAAGCCAGCCGTTCCATCTTGCGGCCCGGCATCAGAAGAGCGTCGACCTGATCGGCAAGGTCCCAAGTCACCTCTGGGAAGTAGCGGCCGATGTTGTTGGCAAAGGGCCCCGTTGCGCGGTTTGGATCAAGATCGAAAGCCCAGCGATAGATGTGGGTGTGGACGTCAAAGACGGTGTCGGGGACGAAGTCGGAAAGTTCCTCGGCCCAGATCGCTTGGTCAAGGTCGGTTGGCTGAATGTCGGCGCGGTCAATGGCATTTGTCATGTTTGCGGTTCCTAATGGCGGCGGCGCGCCGCATGACGCTGCGGCACGGGAGAGGCGAGATAGGCCTTTGTCTCGGCGGTGGTGAAGCGATCGGGCGAGAAGACGCTAAGGTCGATGGAGGTTTTGCCCTTTGCCACGAACTCGGCCAAATAGAAGCCAGAGGCCGGGTTGTAGCTGAACCCGCCAGAATGAAAGCACACGCCAACAAACAGGCCTTCCACCGCGCCGAAGGGCCCCAAGATCGGTTCGCCGTCCATCGAAAAGGACAGCAGCCCCACCTTGCGCGTTTCCCATCGCGCATCCCTGAGCGCCGGCACAAAGTCACCAAAGCGCTGCAGCACGGCGGGTAGGACTGCGGGGTCATCCTGGATCTGCTCAAGCCGAAAGGCGAAATCGCTGACCGTCATGTCGTCACGATCGGCTGTCTCTGCGCCTATCAGGATGCGATTGCCCGCAGCAGGGCGGACATAGCCAAGGAAGGGGTCAGCATTCACCGGCGGTGCCACGAAGGGCGTGGCAAAGGGTGCCGTCACATAACGCTGATGGACGAAGGTCTTGGCTGGAATCGTGAGACCGGCGGTTGCCAACAGCGGCATCACCCAAGCGTAATTGGCCACTACCACCGCATCGCCGCGCATCACGCCGTGATCGGTGCGCACGCCGGTGGCGCGACCACCCTCGACCACAATCTCGCGCACGGTCGTCTTTTGAACAATGGTGACGCCGAGTTTGCGCAGCTTGGCCGTCAGCGCCGCCAGATAATCCGTGGGCTCGCTGTAACCGCCCAGCGGGTCAAGAAGGCCAATGTGATCCTCTTGAGGATTAAGCTGCGGCCAGCGGCGGCGGATTTCGGCGGCCGTTAGGATTTGGTAGGGCACATCAAGGTCATCATAAAGCGGCAACAGCGCCTCGCGGGCGGGCCACTGTTCGGGACTGAACAGGCCAAGGCAGCCATGTTCGTTGTGGAATACATAGTCCTCAAGCTCGCGCCCCATCTCGCGAAACCGGCGCAGCGCTGTCTTGCGGGCAAGCACGCCGGTCTTGGACCATAAAAGGCCCGTCGAAATCCCTGCCGCGCGGCTGCTAGAGCCGTCGCCGATGCTGTCTTTTTCAAGGATCGTCAGCTCGCCATAGCCAAGGCGCTTAAGGTGATAAGCGGTTGATAAGCCGGTCACCCCACCCCCGACGATGATCGCATGTTTGTCGGCCATGGCCTGCCCCCCAGCTGCTTGACACATTATTCACGTTATAGTATTAAAATAATAATATAATCAATGGGCGAGGCGCATCCGTGAGCAGG
>CAXNKP010000383.1:0-3263 GCA_964202815.1 Stagnihabitans sp.
GGGGCCGAGTTTGGCTCTTTGTTCGGGGCCGAACATAGTGCCGTCAACGCCCTGCCAGAGGCCGAATTGACGGCCTTGGCAAAGGGGGATGCAGCCCCCTTGGCCAAGGACGCTGCTCGTGTGCCCTACAGCGAAGAGTGGTTGGCCAGCCTGCCCGCACCCAAGGGCGATGCCGCGTGGAATTGCTTGCGCAGCGCCATTTATTTCGAGGCGCGTGGCGAAACCATTGCAGGTCAGGTTGCCGTCGCCGAGGTGATCTTGAACCGCCGCGATGTTGCGGGCTTTCCCAAAACGGTCTGCGGTGTGGTGCATCAAAACGGTGAGGGCACTTGCGCTTTTTCGTTTATGTGCGATGGCCGCTCGGACAAGATGCGCGACCAGACGGCCATAGACCAAGCCGGGCGCATCGCCCGTGCGATGCTGGACGGCGCACCCCGCCCCCTGACCGCAGGGGCCACGTTCTTTCACACACAAGATGTCCGCCCCAAGTGGCGCCACTTGACCCAAACCGCAGCGATTGGCGGGCATCTGTTCTACCGCGCCGCCCTATAAGGTCGCGCGCCTTGCACAGGCGGTCGGGTTCGGGCACATCATCCATCGGGTCAGGCGCTAGTCTGATGCTGTTGCATCGGGAGGGGCTGCGTGAGTTCTGACATCGTGACCTCTGACATCCGCCTCGCCTTTGCCCATCCTGAAGAGCGCAGCTTGGCCTCAGCCAGTGCCGACCCGCGCGATCGTATCTCTTTGCGCGACCACATGGTCGAGGTGGACATTGGCGCTTTCCAAAAAGAGCGCGGCCACACGCAGCGCATCTTGTTCAACATCGTAGTCGAGGTGCGCCCCGCCCCGCAGCCTGTGAACGACGATGTCGACCGCATCCTATCATATGACCGGTTGACCGAAGCCATCGCCACGGAACTGGCGGCCGAACGTTTGAACTTGCTGGAAACCTTGGCCGAGCGGGTGGCCGAACGCATTCTGGCCGAACCCCAAGCCATGCGCGCCTTTGTGCGGATCGAAAAGCTGGATGTTGGCCCCTATAAGTTGGGGGTCGAAATTGTCCGCTCACGTGCCGAGACAGCCGTGCGGGTCGTGGGCCAAGACGGGCAGGAAGCAGCCTTGCATCCCTTGGTGATCTTTTTGGACAATGCCACACTCGCGGCACCCGACCTGTCGGCCAAACTTGATGCTTGGGCCGCCACTGGCTTGCCCGTGATCTTGACCCTTGGCCTGCCCGACCTGCCTAGGCCGCAGACCGGCCATAAGCCCACCCAGCGCAGAGTTGACCTGTTGGCCATCGAGCAAAACGCCTGGGCCTTGGCCGCGCGCGACCCGCGCTGCGTGGTGATGCAAACCCGCACCGAGATTGACTGGGCCGTCAAACGCCGCCAGATGATGGTCTGGGCCCCGTCTAAAATGGTGCTGGATGCCACTGACGGCCCGCAAGCCCGCGATGCCGTGGGGCTGGCCCTGTGGCTGGCTGAAATCATGGCGGCCACGCGGTTGATTGTTCACGGGCCTGTGACACTTCCGGCAGGAAGCCGCGTGCCGGTGCAACAGGGGTAAGTCAGGCCCTTGCTGGACGCCGGTTTGCACTTTATCCGGCTTAGGTAGGGCTGATCCCAAGCTGGGAGTTTTGCCCCCGGACCCTCGCAGGATATCTGGGCACATAGGAAAGACGATTTCGTGGCAGATTATCTGCGTCCCATCGCAATGAGCGACCCAGCCCGCCCCGAGAGCGCCTTGCCCTTGGCGGGGGGATCATGCTGGTTTGACAGGGTTGAGATTTTGTCGCGCACAAAAGCTTCCCGCGTGGTTGGCATTGCAGATGTGCCCAAGGCCGATCTGGCGCGCCTTTCGGCGGCGCGGCCAAATTTTGGCCGTTTGGACATGACAACGCCCCGCATCATGGGGATTTTGAACATCACGCCAGACAGCTTTTCCGATGGGGGTTTGTTTTTGCGCCCCGAAGCCGCCGTGATGCAGGCCCGTCTGATGGCGGCCGGGGCCGATATCATCGACATCGGTGGCGAAAGCACGCGGCCCGGCGCTGTCGAGGTGGAGATCGCTGAAGAAATCACCCGCACCGCACCGGTGATTGCAGCGCTGCGCGAAGGCGGGTTGGACCTGCCCTTATCAATTGACACCCGCAAGGCCGCCGTGGCGCAAGCCGCCCTGCAGGCGGGGGCCTCTTGGGTCAATGACGTCACAGCCTTGCGGTTTGACACAGCGATGGCGGGTTTGGTGGCCGCGCAAAACGTCCCCGTCATCTTGATGCATTCGATAGAAACGCCCGCAACCATGCAAGCCGATCCTGTCTATGACGATGTTTTGTTGGACGTCTACGATGCGCTGGCCTCTCGCGTGGCAATGGCCGAGGCCGCAGGCATTGGACGGGCCAATATTGCCATCGACCCCGGCATCGGCTTTGGCAAGACGCTGGCCCATAACTTAGCCTTGTTGCAACGCCTCAGCCTGTTTCACAACCTTGGCCTGCCGGTTCTTTTGGGCGCATCGCGCAAAAGGTTCATCGGCACCATCGGCCAAGAAGCAGAAGCCGCCCGCCGGATGCCCGGATCGCTGGCGGTCGCCTTGTGGGGCGTATCGCAAGGCGTGCACATGATCCGCGTGCATGATGTGGCAGAAACCCGCCAAGCCCTGTCTTTGTGGCAAGCCACCACCCAAGGAGCCGCCCTATGACCCGCAAGCTTTTTGGCACCGACGGGGTGCGCGGTCGCGCCAATACCTATCCCATGACAGCCGAGATGGCCTTGCGCCTAGGTGCCGCCGCTGGACGCTATTTCCGGCGCGAGGGCAGCGCTGGCCACCGCGTGGTGATCGGCAAAGACACACGGCTGTCGGGCTATATGCTGGAAAACGCGCTGACGGCGGGGCTGACCTCGACAGGCATGAACGTGCTTTTGCTGGGGCCAGTGCCCACACCTGCGGTGGGATTTCTAACCCGATCCATGCGCGCCGATCTTGGCGTGATGATCAGCGCCTCGCATAACCCACACGAGGACAATGGCATCAAGTTTTTTGGCCCTGACGGGTTCAAACTGTCCGACGAAGCCGAGGCTGAGATCGAAGCCATCGTGCAAGGCGAGATCACCCCCGCCGAGCCCGCCCTGATCGGCCGCGCACGTCGCATCGACGATGGCCGCGGCCGTTATCAGGAATTTGTCAAAACCACCTTCCCCGCAGGCCTGCGTCTTGACGGGCTGAAAGTCGTGATCGACTGCGCCCATGGGGCCGCCTACAAA
>CAXNKP010000384.1:0-3254 GCA_964202815.1 Stagnihabitans sp.
GTTCTTGATCTCATGCGCGTTGCGGCGGGCCACATCGCCCCACGCGGCCATGCGTTGGGCGGACACAAGGTCTGTCACATCGTCAAAGGCCACCACAAAGCCCTCCACCCCGCCATCGGCGCCGTGCCGTTCGCTCATCCGGACCAGCAGGCTTTCCAACTTGCCGCGCCGCGACAGGCGAACCTCTTCTTGCAGCGCGGCCCCCGTTTCCGATTGCAGGCGTTCAAACAGCGCGGCGAATTCCGGCACGACTTGGGCCAAGGTCAGATCGGGCGCGGGTTCGGCGGCCAGTTCCAGCAACCGCACCCCGGCGCGGTTGACAAATTCGATCCGGCCTGCCGCATCCAGGCCAATCACCCCCGCCGTGATGCTGGACAAAACCGAATCAAACAGCCGTCTACGCCCTTCGGTTTGGCTATGGCTTGCGATCAGCGCCTCGCGCTGGCCTTTCAACTGGCGGGTCATCTGGTTGAAGAGGCGGCCGAGCATGGCGATTTCGTCGTCGCTTTCCTCTTCGGCCACCTGCACGTCCAGATCGCCTGCCCCAACGCGCTGCGCAGCCCCCGCCAAGCGCCCTACCGGCCGCGCAAGACGTTCGGCAAACCACAGCCCACCCCAAACGGCAGCGATGATCAAGATCACGGCAAAGCCCAGATACAAAAGGCCAAAGTTGAACAAAACCTTGCCGCGTTCACTTTCCAACTGTTGGTACAGCGTCGCTGTTTGCTGGGTTTCATCCAGCAAGCCCAAGATCTTTCCATCCACCTTGCGCGAAACATACACCAACCGATCGCGCACATTGGCCAAGGCCACCAAAGCGCGCAGTTCCGAATTGGGCCAATCTTGAATCAAGACCACCTCGCCCGCTTTGGCGCGCATGATCTGGGCGGCGGTGGGTTTTTCAAAGTCGAAGAGATAGCTTTTCTCACCGCGGATTTTCAGCGTTCCCGTGGCGTTGATCACGTAAACCTCTTTCAACCCGCGCTGGATTGACCCCTGCCCCGCCACCAACACCGGCCGCATCGCACCGTCATCGGCCAGCGGATTTCTTTTTTGCTCGGCATCCAACATTTGGGCGAGGTCTTGGGCGTCTTGGGCAAGGGTGGTATTTTGCTCGATCTCATAGGCCTGCGCTGCTTCCAGCGACGCCCCCACGACCGAGCGAACCCGGTCAGAAAACCATCCCTCCAAACCGATGTTCACTGTCAAGACGCCAAAGACCGCGACCAGCACGGTGGGAATAAGCGCCACGATGGCAAAAACGCCGGTCAGGCGCAGATGCAGGCGCGATCCGGCCGATTGGCTGCGCCGGTCTGAGACCATCTGCACCACCCGCCGTAACACCAAAGCCGCCAGCACCAGCACATAGACCATGTCGCCTAGCAAAATCAGCCGCAGCGTCGGCGAGGAGGCACCCTGGTTCAAAGGACCCAGGCCCAAAAAGGTTGCAACCGCCATGACTGGGCCTAAAAAAACCAGCCCCAGCGTCAGCCCGGTTTGCACCTGCCTGATCCGGCTGGTCCGAGACAGGGCATTCGCCCAGGCCGAAATGCCACTGTCTTGCTTCAAACCGCGTCCTTACATGGGGCAAAGCGCGATTTTGCCCGCCACATTTGGTGTGTCTCAAGCCGTACAACCGAAAAGACACACCCCATGTGGCTATATTACATCAGTTTGCGGCGGCGTGTCACGCGGATATCAAGATCAGTGATCTTCTTGCGCAAAGTGTTGCGGTTAATCCCCAAGAGGTCGGCGCATTTGGCCTGATTGCCAGCGGTGGCATCCAGCGCGATCTCGATCAAGGGCAGTTCAATTTCGCGCAATATTCGGTCGTAAACGCCGTTCGGGGGCAACTGGCCATTGTGCAGATCAAAATAGCGCTTCAGGTGCCGCGCCACCGACTGCGACAGCTTTTCATTCTCCACAGCCCCGGCGCGGCTGGGTTCTGCCGCCTGCGGGCCCCCCAGCACGGCTTCCAACTCAGCGGCACCAATGTCGGGCTCGGATGAGGTCACAAGCAACCGCTTGAGCACATTTTCCAACTGGCGCACATTGCCCGGCCAAGGAAAGGCCCGCAAAATATTGCGGGCAGGCTGTGTCAGCTTGCGCACGGTGCCAATCTCGCGCTCGGCCTTGGTCATGAAATGATCGGCCAAAAGGGTGATATCCTCGACCCGCTCACGCAAGGGCGGTACGTTGAACGACACGCCCCCCAAGCGATAGAACAGATCCTTGCGCAAGCGCCCCTCTTCGACCTTGGCCGCCAGATCAGCTTGCGAGGTTGCCAGCACCCTTGGCGCGTGGTCATCGGCCACATCCAGCATCCGCACCAGACGGGCTTGGCCGTCCTCATCAAAATCAGCCACTTCGTCGACCAGCAAACTGCCGCCGCGCGCCTTGGCCATCAGGTTGGCAATCCCGTCCAACCCGCCCAGATCGGCGGCTTGGGCCACGACAAAGGGCTGGCTGCGGCGATCGGAAAAATCATGGATGGCGCGGGCGATCAGGCTTTTGCCAGTGCCCGATTCGCCGGTGATCAGCACGGCCAGATCGGTGTTCATCACCTTGGCCACCAGCCGGTACAGCGCCTGCATTGCGGGTGTGCGCCCGACCAAGGGCAAATCATCCCCCGGTTCGCGCACCACATTGACCACCGCCGCCGCCACCCGCCGTTTGGACTCCAACGCGCGGGCCGAGCGTTTCATAAGATCGGGCAGATCGAAGGGCTTGGGCAAATAATCAAAGACCTCGGCCTCGGCCGCTTGAATGGCTGTCATGATGGTGTTTTGTGCCGAGATCACGATCACCGGCAGGCCGGGGCGGATGCGGGCAATGCGGGGCAAGGCCTCTAGCCCGTTGCCATCGGGCATGATGACATCCGAGATGATCAGATCGCCCTTCCCCTCCTCCACCCAGCGCATCAAGGTCATCAGGCTAGAGGTGGCGTGCACCTTGCACCCCGCCCGGGTTAAGGCCTGGGTCAGCACCGTGCGGATCGTGCGGTCGTCATCGGCGACCAAAACAGTGCCATCCATTCTAGCTTTCCTTCACTTTATCTTTTGGGGCAAGGGGCAGGGAAATGCGAAAGACGGTGCGTCCGGGGACAGAGTCTGCCCCAATCAATCCGCCGTTGTCGGTGATGATTTTTGACACCAACGCCAACCCAAGCCCCGTGCCATTTTCGCGGCCCGACACAAAGGGTTCAAATATATCGGCGGCGATGTCTGGGGGGATGCCGGGGCCATCGTCGATGA
>CAXNKP010000385.1:0-3247 GCA_964202815.1 Stagnihabitans sp.
ACCCCATGTAACGCTGCAGACGCTGGACCATCCCGAACCATGCCAGATTGCCAACGACCCTGTCATTGCCCCCGACCGAGGCCCGATCGAACATGTTCTTCAGGCCTTCGCCACTGGCGGGCCGTTGCGCGGGCCACTTGACCCTTCCATCGCCCGGGTGGGCCAGCAGATCGTCGATACTGCTTTCGCCTCGGCCAGGGCCGGGCGCACTTTGCCACTGATGGGATAAACCATGGCTGACCGCGACGATTACGCCCTTGTCTCGAAGACCGCTGCCGAAACGGCAGCGCCAGACCTGCCCTATCTGCCGTCCCGGCCGAAAGGCCGCCACCGCATCGCGCTGGTGGGTGCGGGCGGCATCTCATTTGCCCATCTGGATGCCTACAAGGCGCATGGAATTGAGGTGGCCGCCATCCTGTCGCGCGACCGCGCCAAGGCCGAGGCGCGCGCGGCCGAGTTCTGCCCGGATGCCGAGGTGATGACGGATTACGCGGCCCTTCTGGCCCGGGATGACATCTCCGTCCTTGACCTTACCCCCCACCCCGAGGACCGCGGGCCGCTGATTGAGGCGGCGCTCAAGGCGGGCAAGCATGTCCTTAGCCAAAAGCCCTTCGTCACCGATCTGCATGAGGGTGAGCGGCTGGTTGCCCTGGCCCAAGCACAGGGCGTCAAGCTGGCCGTCAACCAGAACGGCCGCTGGTCACCGCACATGGCCTGGATGCGCGCCGCCGTTCGGGCCGGGCTGATCGGCGAGGTCACGGGCGTTCATTGCGCGTTGCATTGGAGCCACATGTGGGTCAAGGGCACGCCGTTCGAGGAGGTGGCCGACCTCGTCCTTTTCGACTTCGGCGTGCACTGGTTCGATTTTGTTACCTCGATCACCGGCCGGCTGGCAGACAGGGTGCAGGCGCAGGCCTTGCGTGCGCCGTCAACCGGAATCCGGCCGGCGATGCTGGCGTCGGTTCTGATGGATTTCGGCCCGGCGCAGGCCAGCCTGATCTTCGATGCCGCCACACCTTTTGGCGCCTCTGACACGACCTATATCGCGGGCACGAAGGGCAGCCTCGTGTCGCGCGGTCCGGACCTTGGCCAGCAAACGGTCGAGCTTTTCACCGAAGCGGGTGTCGCCCGCCCCCGCTTGACCGGTAAATGGTTCAACGACGGTTTTGCCGGAGCAATGGGTGAGCTGCTCTTGGCCATCGAAGAAGATCGCGAACCGGAAAACGGCGCGGCGGGCAATCTACTTTCACTTGCCAACTGCTTTGCCGGGTTGGAGGCCGCCCGCAGTGGTGCCTCTCAGCGCCCGGGCGCTGTGCGCCGCCGCGAAATCTGACGGATCGCGTTTGTGGCACAGGGGAATGAGCGTTGCCATCTTTCTGGTCACACCATTTGGTTTGACGATTTGCCTGGACATTCATTGCTGGATCAACGGACCACAGGAGACTTGCCATGACGACTCAACTTGGACCGCCGGAATTGCGGGTTCTGCAAGATAAGGCGCTGTGGCTTTCGGCCTGGATGATCCACAACGCCAACCATTTGCGCCCGAAGACCGATGGCATGAAAGTCGGCGGGCATCAGGCCTCTTGCGCGTCGATGGCCACGCTGATGACAGCCCTTTATGGCCGCGCCTTGCGCCCGCAAGACCGGGTGGCGGTCAAGCCGCATGCCGGTCCGGTGTTTCATGCGCTGCAATATCTGGCTGGCCAGCAGACGCTTGCCAAGATGCAGAACTTCCGGGGGTTTGGCGGGGTACAATCCTATCCGTCGCGCACCAAGGACAGGGCAGATGTCGATTTCTCGACCGGGTCGGTGGGCCTGGGCGTCGCGATCACGGCCTTTGCCTCACTGGTGCAGGACTATGTCAAGGCACGCAACTGGGGCAGTCTGCCCGAAGGCCGCATGGTGGCGCTGGTCGGGGATGCCGAACTGGACGAGGGCAATATTTACGAATGCCTGCAAGAGGGCTGGAAGCACGATCTGCGCAATTGCTGGTGGATCATCGACTATAACCGGCAAAGCCTTGACGGCGTTGTGCGCGAGGGGCTGTCCGAGAGGATCGGCGGCATCTTTACCGCCTTTGGCTGGGATGTGGTCACGCTGAAGCATGGCGCGCTGCAACGCGCGGCCTTTGCGGAACCTGGTGGCGAAGCGCTGCGCGACTGGATCGACGCTTGCCCGAACCAGCTTTACTCGGCGCTGACCTTTCAAGGCGGGGCGGCCTGGCGCAAGCGGCTGATGGACAAGATCGGCGATCAGGGGGTCGTGACAGCCCTGCTGAACAGCCGCAATGACAGTGAACTGGCCGCGTTGATGGAGAACCTTGGCGGCCATTGTCTGGCTTCGGTCAGCGAGGCCTTTGACAAGGCGGGCACCCATGACCGCCCGACCGTCTTTATCGCGTATACGATCAAGGGCTGGGGCACGCCTCTGGCCGGGCACAAGGACAACCATGCCGGGCTGATGACACTTGCGCAGATGGAAGAGTTTCGCGCGGGCATGAGAATCCGCCCCGGCCATGAATGGGACCGCACTGAGGGTCTGGGCATTTCCGAGGCCGCCCTTGACGGCCTGCTGACCCGCAGCCCGTTCCTGTCAGCGGGACCGCGGCAAATGACCGCGCCGCAAATTGCAGTCCCGGTGATCGACGCGCCCGAGGACGAGGAAATCTCGACCCAGATGGCCTTTGGCAAGATTCTGGATGCGATTGCCAAGTCAGATCACCCCATGGCTGCGCATATCGTCACCACTTCGCCCGATGTGACGGTGTCCACCAACCTTGGGCCCTGGGTTAACCGGCGCGGGTTGTTCGCCCGGCAGGAGCGCGCCGATACGTTCCGCGACGAAAAGGTGGTGTCGGCGCAGAAGTGGCAGTTCTCACCCGAAGGTCAGCACATCGAACTTGGTATCGCCGAGATGAACCTGATGCTGATGTTGGGGGCGGCGGGCCTGTCGCATTCCTTGTTCGGCGAGCGGCTTTTGCCGATCGGCACGCTATACGATCCCTTCATTTCGCGCGGATTAGATGCGCTGAACTATGCCTGCTATCAGGAGGCGAGGTTCCTTCTGGTGGCCACGCCCTCGGGCGTGTCGCTGGCGCCAGAAGGCGGGGCACATCAGTCCATCGCCACGCCGCTGATCGGCATGTCGCAGGACGGGCTGGCCAGTTTCGAACCGGCCTTCGCCGATGAACTGGCCTGCATTATGGAATGGGCCTTTGCCTATATGCAGCGCGATGCGGCCAAGG
>CAXNKP010000386.1:0-3238 GCA_964202815.1 Stagnihabitans sp.
GGGTGCCTAAGGTCTGGCTGTTCCACCAAGTCACTGCGCGCTTTAGAACAGACATGGCTGACCTCCAGATGGTTTAAGGTTCTATGCCGGAAAAGGGCGAAGAGGTCCAGAGGTGGCACAAACGAGTTTTCTGCGAAAACTCTGCCAAACGATCTTTCTGCGAAAGATCGACAAGAAAATTTTCGCAGAAAATTTGTGGGCACACCGCTTAGCGCCCAAGCGCTTTTTCCATAGCGGCCCAAAGCACCTCAACCGGTTCTATGCCCACCGAAAAGCGGATGAACCCCGGCGCCACCGCATCCCCCCACCGCGCGCGGCGCTCTCCGGCCGAATGCGTGCCACCGAATGAGGTTGTCTGCGTCACATAGGCGCAGCGCGACAGGAAATCCTCGGCCTCGGCCTCGCCTTCCAACTCAAAGGTTACCAAAAAGCCAAAACCGGTCATCTGACGCTTGGCGATGGCATGGGCGCGGTCGGCGGGCAGGCCGGGATAGCGCAGGGCCTTGATGCGCGGATGCAAGGCCAAGCGTTGCGCAATGGTCTGGGCGCTGGCGCACATGCGGGCCAAGCGCACCTCCAGCGTTTCAAGGCCACGGTGCAACAGCCATGCCTCAAACGCCCCAGGGACCGAGCCTGACAGTTTGCGCCACTCGGCCACCCGCGCCATCAACGCCACATCGCGCCCCGCGACATGGCCATAAAGCACATCGGAATGGCCCGCAGGGGCCTTGGTGTCAGCAGCCACCACCAGATCGGCACCCAGATCCAGCGGGCGTTGCAACAGGGCCGTCATCGTGGTGTTATCCACAATCAACTTCGCCCCCGCCGTATGGGCCTTGCGCGCGGCCAAAGCCAGATCGCAGCAGTCAAGCCCCGGGTTAGAGGGGGTTTCGACAAAGACCACCGACGCGCCGCTGAAATCGGCAAGGTCCATGTCGGCCGTGGCAATCAGGCGCACCTTTATGCCCAAGGGGGCTAGGAACTGATCCGTCAACAGGCGAGTTGTGTAGTACCCGTCCGACGGCAAGATCACCTCGGAGCCAGCCTTGCAGGTGCAAAACAAAGCCGCCGCAATCGCAGCCATGCCAGAGGGAAAGCCCACGACAGTGGCCCCTTCCAGAATAGCCAGTTGTTCTTCCACCTCTTCCCAAGTGGGCATCGCCATGCGGCCGTATTTATAGGCGGCATTTTCCAAACCCGGCAGATGATAGGTCGTGGCCGAAACCAAGGGCGGAACGATGGGATCGCCGCGCCCTAACTTTTCCGCCCTATGGTGCAGCATATCGGCAAAGCGGCGGTCTGACGTCATGGCGAGGTTCCTATCCAACGAAGGCCGAAGGTTTCACCCCCCCGAACCCTCGTAGAGTATTTACGCCAAGATGAACTTATTCAAGCCGTGCTGGAAAGCCTGCGGCGCGCAGGTCGGTGCCAAGCGCATCTTCCAGCAGTTTGACGATCTGGGTCGATTGCGCCTGCCCGCCATACACCGCCTTGCCCTTCATAAAGGTCTGGTTGGTCAGCGAGGCCAGATCCAACGGCACACCGTATTCCTTACCGAACCCCATCGCAAATCCCAGATCCTTCAGCGCCAGATCCATCGTGAAGGCGATGTCGTAAGACCCGTTCAAGATCAATTGGCCTTCCGTTTCATGCACAAAGGAGGAACCGGACGACGCCGTGATCGCCTCCCACGCGGTTTTCAGATCAAGACCGCCGCGTTTGGCCAGCATCAACGCCTCACCATCCGCGACAAGGTGGATAAAGGCCAGCATATTGGTGATAACCTTGATCACCGCCGCCGACCCCAGTGGCCCCATGTGGAAAATCTTGTCGCCAATCGCCTGCAAGGCGGGGCGGTGCAGGTCGAACAGGTCTTGGTCGCCGCCCACCAGCACAGTGATCTCGCCGCGTGCCGCCAGATGCACCCCGCCGGTTACCGGCGCTTCCAGCATCCGCACGCCAAAGCCCTGCGCCAGTTCGCCCAAGCGCAGCACATCTTCCCGCCCGAGGGTCGAGTTTTCCACCCAAGTGGCCCCTTTGCGCATCGCAGGCAAAATCTGCGCCAGAACGGCTTGCGACACGGCAGGCGATGGCAGGCAGGTGAAGATATGATCCACCCCCGCCGCAAGCTCTGCCGGAGAGGCCGCAACCGATGCCCCCATCGCCGCATGGCGGGCCGCAAGGTCGGTGTTGCGGTCATAGACCGTCACCTGATGCCCCGCGCGGATCAGGCTGGCGGCCAGATGGCCGCCCAGATTGCCAAGCCCGATATAGCCATAATTCATTCCGCCCACCCAACGATGCCTTTCACTTCGCAGAAATCATGAATGCCCCAATCGGCATATTCACGCCCGTTGCCGGACTGTTTGTAGCCACCAAACGGGGCGAATGTATCCCAAGCGGGATAGTTCAGATTCACTGTGCCAGCCCGCAGACGGCGGGCGACAGGCTTTGCCTCTTCAACACTTCCCGCGATATAGGCGGCAAGACCGTAAGGCGTGTCATTGGCCATCTCGACCGCGTGGTCGATGCTGTCATAGGGCAAGATCGACAGGACAGGCCCAAAGATTTCCTCGCGCGAGATGGTCATGTCGTTTGTCACATGGCCAAAGATCGTGGGCTTCACAAACCAGCCGTGGTTCAGGCCCTGCGGACGCCCGATCCCCCCGCAAACCAGCGTGGCGCCTTCATCGATGCCCGCCTGAATAAGCCGCTGCACCTTATCAAACTGCAGCTTCGAGATCAGCGGGCCCATGGTTGTTTCGGTATCTGTCGGGTCGCCTACCACCACCGCTGCGGCGGCTTCCGCGGCATGACCCAAGGCTGCCTTATGCAGTTCGGCAGGCACAAACATCCGCGTGGGCGCATCGCAGCTTTGGCCTGTGTTGCCAAAGCACGCCTCGACCCCTGCTTTGACAGCGGCGGCAAGGTCAGCACTGGGCAGGATGATGTTGGGCGATTTGCCGCCCAGTTCTTGGGCAACGCGTTTGACCGTGGGGGCGGCGGCTGCGGCCACGGCGGTGCCCGCACGGGTGGAACCGGTAAAGGACACCAAATCCACATCGGGGTGCGAGGACATCCGCGCGCCCACATCCAACCCCGTGCCGTTGACAAGGTTGAACACACCCGCAGGCACCCCCGCCTTATGGCAGACATGGGCGAACAGCACCCCCGACATCGGCGCAATTTCGGACGGTTTCAGCACCATCGTGCAGCCCGCAATCAAGGCCGGAGCCAC
>CAXNKP010000387.1:0-3236 GCA_964202815.1 Stagnihabitans sp.
GCCCGATTTTGTGACATCGCACGCGGCTTGTTTCGCCAAGTTGAAAACGACCCCGGCGATCTGACAGCCGCGCGCAAATACATGTCGATTTATTTGACAGGCGCGCGCGATGCCACGATCAAATTCTCCGAAATCTTCGCCGCGACCCAAGATGCCAAAGCCCGCGCCGATTACGAAGCGCTTCTGGCAGATCTTGAAACCAACTTCGCCACCCGCACCAATGCGCTTTTGTCCAACAACCACACCGATCTGGACATAGAAATCGAAGTGCTGCGTGATCGACTGAAATTAGAGCGCACGACCCCTTGACCCCATGACATTCTCAGGCGGAACCCCTATCTCAACTGTATCCTGCCCCTTTGGGCCCCATGATGTGAGATCCCCATGTCCCAGACCGTCCGCGATCAAGCCATCACCGCTTTGGCTCAAATTGAGGCCCTCTCCGCCACCGCTTTGCCGGTGCCCAGCCAGGCTATCGTTACGCTCGAAGGGGAAGTAGGCCCGCAGGCGCAAGTCATAGCCCAGCGCATGGCCGAGTTGGACATGACCAACAGCCAATCCATCGTAGCCTTTGGGGCCGGGGCACAAAGCGATTTGCGTGCGATCAGCCAAGAGATGCTCTCAGGCGTCAAAGCCAAAGACCTGGGGCCTGCCGGTCAGTCGCTGGCCGAAATCGTCTCGACCATCCGCGGCTTTTCAGGGACAGAGCTTGACGCCAATCGCGGCAGATCATGGTGGGAAAGGTTAACGGGGGCCGCAGCCCCCTTGGCTCAATTCATCGCGCGCTATGAACAGGTGCAATTGCAGATCGACAAGATCACCGAAAACCTGCTGACGCATGAAACCGTGCTGCTGAAAGACATCAAGGCGCTGGATCTGCTGTATACTAAGACCCTGAACTTTTATGACGAATTGGCCCTTTATATCGCCGCAGGCCAAGCCAAGTTGCAGGTCGTTGACTCAACCGACTTGCCCGCGCTTGAAGCGGACCTTGCCGCAGCCATCGATCCGGTCAGGCAAGCGCAAGCATTGCGCGATCTGCGCATGGCCCGCGATGATCTTGAGCGGCGCGTTTATGATCTGCAACTGACCCGCCAAGTGACAATGCAGGCTCTGCCGTCGATCCGGTTGGTGCAAGAGAACGACAAGTCATTGGTCGGCAAGATCAACGCCACGCTGATCAACACCGTGCCGCTGTGGGAAACCCAGCTGGCGCAGGCGCTGACCATCCAACGCTCTCGTGATGCGGCAGAGGCAGTGCGGGGTGCCAATGATTTGACCAATGATCTTCTTAAACAGAACGCCCAAAGCCTCGGTGAGGCCAACAAAATCGTGCGCACCGAAATGGAGCGCGGGGTTTTTGATATTGCGGCTGTCAAGGCCGCCAATGACACCTTGATCGCAACGATACAGGACAGCTTGGCCATAGCCGACGCGGGCAAGGCCAAAAGGGCCCAAGCAGCAGAGGAACTGGCCAAGATGGAATTGGGGCTCAAAGAGTCTCTGGCGGCAGCCAAGGCCAATCCCGCCAAAGGGCCAGCTTAATGGCCCGATGGCGCTTGCGGCTTGCGGCCTGCGCCCTGACGCTGGCGCTTGCCGCGTGTATGACGCCCCAGAAAACCCCTGTCCCAACAGCGCCCAGCCTGTCAAGCACAGGGTCCGCAAATGATGCCACGCCCACCAGCGCGGCCATCCGCACACATTACGCCCAGGTTCAGGCCGCGCTTTTATCCGAGGGCCTGCTGCGAACAGACACGGCCCCGCAAGACGCGCTGTATTCGGCCCGCAACTTGACCGATAACTTCTTGCGCATCGCCCTTTTTGAAGAATATGCCGGCGGGTACGTTACACGACGGTCGACCGAAACGCCGATTTCATTGTTGCGCTGGCAAGTCCCCGTCCGCGTTGCCCTGCGTTTTGGCAACGCTGTTCCAGAGATGCAGCAATCAGCCGACCGCGGCCGCGTGGCCTCCTATCTGGCGCGCCTCGCGGACGTCACCGGCCACGACATCGGCCTTTCGGAACTAGCACCCAACTTCTGGGTCTATATTGCCAGCGTAGATGACCGCGCCAACCTAAGCTCTGCGTTGAATGCCGAAATTCCGGGGCTGACGGTCGGGCAAATGCAATCGGTCACGCAGATGGATCCGGGAACCTATTGCCAGGTGCTGACTCAATCTGATGCCTCCAGTTCCACCTATGTGCGCGCTGTGGCGGTTATTCCAGCGGAACATCCCGATCTCATGCGTCTGGCCTGTATTCACGAAGAATTGGCGCAATCGCTTGGCTTGCCCAACGACAGCAATACCGCCCGACCTTCGATCTTCAACGACGATCAGGAATTCGCCTTTTTGACACGTCAAGATGAAATGATGCTGCGAATCCTCTACGATCGGGCATTATACCCCGGAATGACTCGCGCGGTGGCGCGGCCCGTTGTAGAGGCACTTGCAAATGTATTAATGGACGGCGAAACTGCCGCTCAAAACCGGGCTAAGAGGTAATCATGGTATTTGGGTTCCTAAAAGGTGAGTTTATCGACGTCATCTCTTGGACAGATGACACCCGCGACACGATGGTCTGGCGGTTTGAACGGCGCGACAATGCAATCAAATACGGTGCTAAATTAACAGTCCGTGAAGGCCAAGCGGCGGTTTTCATCAACGAAGGCCAATTGGCCGATGTCTTCGGCCCCGGCCTTTATGAGTTGCAAACCAACAACTTGCCGATCCTAACCACCTTGCAAAGCTGGGAATACGGCTTTTCCTCGCCGTTCAAATGCGAGGTGTACTTTATCAGCACAACGCGGTTCAACAATTTCAAATGGGGCACGCAAAACCCCATCATGTGCCGCGACCCCGAATTTGGCCCCGTGCGCATCCGCGCCTTTGGTACCTATTCCATGCGGGTGACCGACCCCGGCATTTTCATGAAAGAGGTTGTGGGCACGGACGGCGAATTCACCGCCGACGAAATCTCGACCCAAATCCGCAATGTGATCGTCCAGGAAATGAGCCAGTCTTTGGCAAAATCGGGCATCCCCGTGCTGGATATGGCCGCCAATACCGCCGATCTGGCCAAGGTGGTGGCAACGGCCATTGCGCCCACCATTGGCAATTACGGCCTGACCTTGCCGGAATTTTACATTGAAAACATCTCTTTGCCCGAAGAGGTCGAAAAGGTCCTCGACAAGCGCACCTCGATGGGGCTGGCGGGCGATCTGGGCAAATACACCC
>CAXNKP010000388.1:0-3231 GCA_964202815.1 Stagnihabitans sp.
CAAAGGTGATGGCATCCGCCTCGATCCGTCCGGGCGCGCGGATCAGGCGCAAGACGGCGCGGCCGGTCATGGTTTTGCCTGATCCAGATTCGCCCACGATCCCCAGCCTTTCGCGGCCAAGGTCAAAAGACACACCGCGCACGGCCTGCACGGGGCCGGTTTCGGTTTCAAACGTCACGCGCAGGTTCTTGACGGACAGAAGCGTCATTTGCCAGCACTCCGCGGGTCAAGCACATCGCGCAGGCCATCGCCCAGCAGGTTAAAGCCCAAAGAGACGATGAAAATCGCAAGACCCGGCATGGTTGCAACCCACCATTGTTCAAACAAAAACTTGCGCCCCGCCGAGATCATCAGGCCCCATTCCGGCAAGGGCGGTTGCACGCCCAAGCCCAAAAAGCCCAAACCTGCCGCTGTCAGGATGACGCCTGCCATATCCAGCGTCACGCGGATGATGACCGAGGGCAGACACATCGGCATCACATGGCCCCAGATCAGCCGCAGGGATGAGGCGCCTTGCAACCGTGTGGCCGCGATGTAATCGGAATTGCGCACAGTCAGCGTTTCGGCCCGCGCCACGCGGGCATAGGGCGGCCAACTGGTGACAGCGATGGCCAGAACGGCATTCACCATCCCCGGCCCAAGAACGGCCACCAGGGCCAGCGCCAAGATCAACTTCGGGAAGGCCAGAAAGATATCCGTGATGCGCATCAAGATCGCATCGACCCAGCCGCCGAAATAGCCCGCCACGGTGCCGATGATCAGCCCCACAACGGGGGCCGTCAGGATCACCAAAAGCACGATGTACAGCGTGATGCGCGAACCGTACAGGATGCGGCTAAAGATATCGCGGCCGAAATCGTCCGTACCCATCCAGTGGCCGGGGGTCAGGGGCGGCAGCAGGCGGTCGGGTAAAGATTGCACGATGGGGTCATAGGGGGCGAGCAAGGGCGCAAAGATCGACATGAGGATCAGCGCCACCGAGATGCCAAGCCCGATCATCGCCAAAGGGTTGCGCCGAAAGCGCAGCCACGACAAAAACGTCTGCCCCGCGCGCGATTGCAGGCGCGATTTGGGGTTCGGGTCTAACAGCCAAGGGATCAAAGCGGTCATCTGGCCCTCGGGTCTGCTAGGCGGTAAAGAAAATCCGACAGCATGTTGATGCCAATATACACCGCCCCCACCACGATCGTCCCGCCCAGAACGGCGGGCATATCGGCGACCAGTAGGGCATCGGTGATATAGCGCCCAAGGCCGGGCCAAGCGAAAATCGTCTCGGTCAAGACCGCGCCTTCCAGCAAATAGGCGTAAGACAGGGCCACGACCGTGATCAGCGGCACGGCCACGTTGCGCATGGCATGAACCCAGACCACGCGGCGCTCGGGCATGCCCTTCACGCGGGCGGTGGTGATATATTCTTGCCCCAACTCATTCATCATGAACGACCGGGTCATCCGGCTGATATAGGCCATCGACAGATACCCCAGCAGCGAGGCGGGCAGGATGATATGCGACAGCGCGTTCCAGAACATATCCCACTCGCCCGCCAGCGCCGTGTCGATCAGGATCATATGTGTCACAGGCGGGACTGTCATGTCGATCATCATTTCATACATGGAATCCAAGCGGCCCGGCCCGCCGACCCAGCCAAGTTCGCCGTAAAACAGCAAAAGTCCCATCAGGCCCAGCCAAAAGACGGGCATGGAATAGCCCATCAAGCCTATCAAGCGCACCAACAAATCGCGCCACGATCCGGGCTTGGTGGCCCCCAAGACTCCCGCCGGAATGCCCACAATCACGCCGATCAGAATGCCAAGGGTCGACAGTTCCAGCGTGGCGGGGAAATAGCGGCCAATCTCGGACAGGATCGGGTCGCGGGTGCGCACCGATAGACCCAGATCGCCGTGAAACACATCCCAGACATAAATGCCAAACTGCTGCCACAGCGGGTCATTCAGCCCCAGCTTTTGCGTCAGTGCGGCGATTTGTTCGCCCGTGGCACGTTCGCCCAAGATCGCTGTCACCGGATCAATCGGGATCACGCGCGATATGAAAAAGGTCACGGCCAAAAGGCCGATGAAAGTGATAAACAAAGAGAAAAGCGTATTGGCACTTTGGCGGGCAAAGCGCAGCGCCGCCGAAGGTTCGCCGGCGGCGTCAGAGGATTGGGCGGTGTCTATGGGTGCCATGCGAGATGCGCGCGCCAGTCGCCCGGCGCGCGCTTGTCCTTACTTCGACACAAGCCAGAACGATGCCGCATCGACAGCGCCGCCGGCATAAAAGCCCTGAACGTTCGACCGCAGACCGGTTTGACGCGCCTGTTGGAACATCAAGATGAAGGGCGAGGTTTCGCGGTGGGTCTTTTGGATGTCGGCATACATGACCTTACGCTTTTCAGGATCACGCTCCATCACAGCCGCTTGCGAGGCGGCTGTCATAGCGCCCGGATCATAGGCGTTGCGCCATGCCAGATAGCCGGTTGCGCCAGCTTCGTCCGAGTTGTCGGGGTTTTCTGCGAAGGTGGACGAGTTGGTGTTCGGATCGGGATAATCCGGACCCCACGTTTGCAGCGTGGCGTCATGCAGGCGCGCACGGTAGTCTTTCAGAACCTCGGCCCCCTCGCCCACTTTCAGCTCTACCTTGATACCGGCTTGGCCAAAGGTGTTCTGGATGGATTGCGAAATATCCATCCGGTCGGCGGCGTTGCGCACGGTTAGGGTGACAACCGGGTCTTTGACACCCGATTCTGCCAGCAAAGCTTTGGCCTTTTCGATGTCCAAGCTATAGGGCAGATCTTCCAGCGCGCCCAGATAGCCCTGCGGCAAGAAGGATTGGTGCGGGATGACCGCGCCCTTCATGATCGTGTCGGCCATGCCTTGGTAATCAATCGCCCAACGCATCGCGTCAAGGAACTTGGCGTTCTTGTAGTTTTCGTTCTTTTGGTTGAACGACAGGTAATAGACCTGACCGCCCACGTCCGTGACAACGCTGACATCGGCATTGCCTGCCAGACCGGCCACATCGGTGGGGGTCAGGGCGCGGGCGATATCAACGTCGCCCTTTTCGATCTGCAACCGTTCGGTTGCGGGTTCGGGGATGTGCTGGATGAAGACGTTCTTCAAAATTGCATCGCCGCGCCAATAGCCCGGACGCGCCTCTAGAATGACGCCTTCGTTGGGTTTGTACGATTTCAGCACATATGCGCCCGTACCGGCCGAGTTGTTCTTTAGCCAC
>CAXNKP010000389.1:0-3228 GCA_964202815.1 Stagnihabitans sp.
ACGGCGGAGTAAAATCCTGCCACAGGGCGGCGCAAAACTTGGCTAATTTGGATTTGGGCAGCAGTTTGACGGCAGCCATCTGTTTTTGGACGCCGAGCAGGCGGCGTTCATCGCGGGCCTCTATCCGCTCGTTGCTATTCCACGACAATATCGGGTTGACCTCTATGGCCAGATAGTCGGCCTTTTGATCGGTAGGACGTCGGCGCTCGTCAGCCTCGCGCGGCGCGGTGAGGGCCGGGCACTCTGCCTGAGCACGCAACACACATAGATGCCTTCACCGCGCAACATGGCAAAGGTCAATCAGAAAAATCCCTAACAAGCCCACGGAAGCCTTCCGGTTTCATCCCGCCGTGGGCAAGCCTCCCAAAGCTGTCCAACGGTCATTAAGGCGGATTTTCGGGCAAAACAGGCCCGCTGCCGCGCATGGCTACAAAAGCCGCCCATTTTGCCATGACGCCTGAAATCTTCCGGTGGCGATCGGCACGGCTGGGAACTTCTCTGCCAACGGCGCGCCCTGCCGCAAGCCTTTCGCAGGTCATCACGGCGGGTGAGAGAATGAGATTCCAAAATCACGACAAAAAAGAACGTTATTATTCCATTGCAATACACGACTTTTTGTGTAGATATTAAGGTGTAAGCAGAATTTCGGCTGAGCAAAGGCGACGTCAAGTCGCCAAAAGATCAGCCAAGGCCCTGTGCGAACCCACTTTGGACCTGTCGGGCAAAAGCCGCAGACCCATTTTTCAACGGCGGCGCGTCCGCACCCAGGAAAGGACTGCAACATGTTGACCAGAACCCCATTGACCAGACGGGCCTTGGCGCGGGGGGGCAAGATCGCTGACCTCTTTGATGAACGCGAGATCGCCACGGCAGGAGTCGCGCGCAGTGTCTTGACCGCTGTTGTGGCAGGCCTCTTGGCCTTTGGCACAGCATCGCAGGCGGCTTATGCCCAAACGCTGCTGAACGTCAGTTATGACCCCACGCGAGAGCTTTACGAAGACATAGATAAGGCTTTCATCGACGACTGGGTGGCACAGGGCAATGCTGCCCCCGATATCCAAGCCTCGCACGGCGGATCGGGCGCGCAGGCGCGGGCTGTGATCGAGGGGCTGGACGCGCAAGTTGTCACGTTGGCCTTGGCCGCCGACATCGACAAGATCGCTACATTGGGCAAGTTGTCCACCGATTGGCAAAGCAAACTGCCGCACAATTCCTCGCCCTACACGTCAACCATCGTGTTCCTTGTGCGTCACGGCAACCCAAAGGGCATTCAGGATTGGGGCGATCTGATCAAGGATGGTGTCGAAGTCATCACGCCCAACCCCAAAACCTCCGGCGGGGCGCGGTGGAACTATCTGGCGGCTTGGGCTTGGGCGGAAAAGAACGGGCGAGACCCGCAGACGTTTGTGAAGTCGCTGTATGAACACGTCCCCGTGCTGGATAAAGGCGCACGCGATGCGACCTCTACCTTCACACAGCGCGAAATCGGTGACGTTTTGCTCGCTTGGGAGAATGAGGCTTATCTGGCCCAAAAGGAACTGGGCGCCGATGCCTTTGACATCGTGGTCCCGTCAATCTCGGTTCTGGCCGAACCACCTGTCGCGGTGGTTGAGGCGAATATCCACGATGACGCCCAGCGCAAACTGGCGGAGGCCTACCTGAACTACCTTTATACGCCACAAGCCCAAGCGATCATCTTCAAGAATTTCTACCGCGGTTGGGATACATCCAAAGCGGATCCCGCCGATGTGGCGCGCTTTCCCGCCCTTGAGCTGGTCGATATCGCCCACTTTGGTGGCTGGCCCAAAGTTCAAAAAGACCATTTCGCCGATGGCGGCGTGTTTGATCTGATCTTCACGGCGAAATGATCCTGTGATGGGCCAACCCTTCGTTCATAAATCCCCCATTCCCGGCCTTGGGCTTTCGGCCGGGATCACCCTGTCCATGCTTAGCCTGATGGTGCTGGTGCCGATTGCGGCCCTGCTGGTGCAGGGCTTTTCGGCCGGGGTTCCCGCGCTGGTATCGGCGGTGAATACGCCGCGCATTTGGGCTGCGTTGTATTTGTCGTTCCGGCTGTCCTTGCTTGCGGCTTTGTTCAATCTGGTCTTCGGGGTGGTGCTGGCATGGGTGCTGGTGCGCTACCGCTTTCCGTTTCGCAAGGTGTTGAACGCTGCTGTTGACCTACCCTTTGCCCTACCCACCGCCGTGGCGGGCATTGCGCTGACCGCACTTTATGCCCCCAACGGGGCCTTTGGCCAGATTGCCAAAGACTGGGGTTTCAAGATTGCCTATACCCAATGGGGCATCCTGATCGCACTGATCTTTGTCGGCCTGCCCTTTGTCACCCGCACCGTGCAGCCCGTGATCGAAGAAATCGCGCGCGAGGTGGAAGAAGCCTCTGCCACTTTAGGCGCAACCCGCGCCTATACGCTGCGCCGTGTGATCTGGCCGATGCTGGCCCCTGCGGCCCTGACGGGCTTTGCCTTGTCTTTGGCGCGTGCGGTGGGGGAATATGGATCGGTCATTTTCATCGCCGGAAACATTCCGCTGAAAACCGAGATTGCCCCCCTGCTGATCGTCATCAAGCTGGAAGAATACAACGAACCCGGCGCTGCGGCGATCGGGATTGCCATGTTGGTGATGTCGTTTGGGATGCTGTTTATCATCAACGCCGCCCAAGTCTTTAGCCGCAAAAGGATGGCCAATGTCTGACCTCTCCCAACCCCGCGCCTTCCGCCCCGCCGCGACCGAGGCCCCTTGGGCGCGCATCACCCTGATCACTGCGGTGGTGGCGGTGCTGTTTGTATTGCTCTTCGCCCCGCTGATCACCGTCTTTTACGAGGCCCTGCGCGAAGGTTTCGGTGCGGCCTTGGCCACTTTGGCAGAGCCTGAATCACAATCCGCCATTCGCCTGACGCTGCTAGTGGCAGTCTTTGCCGTGCCGCTGAATGCCGTCTTTGGCGTGGCTGCAGCGTGGTTGATCACCAAATACAGCTTTCGCGGCAAGGCGGTGTTGATCACGCTGATCGACATTCCCTTTTCCGTCTCGCCCGTGGTGGCGGGCCTGTGCATCGTTTTGACCTTTGGGGCCAATTCGTGGTTAGGCTCTTGGTTGGTGGCACACGGAATGCCTGTGGTTTTCGCGGTGCCGGGCATCATCATGGCGTCGATGTTCGTGACCTTCCCCTTTGTCGCACGCGAGTTGATCCCCGTGATGGTGGAACAGGG
>CAXNKP010000390.1:0-3225 GCA_964202815.1 Stagnihabitans sp.
AGGCTGATCGTGCCGGTGGGCGCGACAGAGGTCAGCAGTGCATTGCGAATCCCATGCTGGGCGATCAAGGCGCGCACATCGGCGTCCATCCCCGCCATTGCGCCCGATGCCAGATAGGCTTGCGCGTCAAACAGCGGGAACGCCCCCTTTTCCTGCGCCAAATCGACCGAGGCGAGATAGGCTGCCCGCGCAATCGCATGCATCCAAGCTTCGGTTTGTGCTGCAGCCTCAACCGAGCCATAGCGCAGCCCCACCATCAACAGCGCATCGGCCAACCCCGTCACCCCTAGACCAATCCGCCGCTTGGCCCGCGCCTCGGCCTCTTGCTGGGGCAAGGGGAAGCGGCTGGCGTCGACTGTGTTGTCCATCATCCGCACGGCCAGGCGCACCAGATCGTCAAGCGCTGCCACATCCAGGCTTGCCCCGGCAGCAAACGCGCCCGAAACCAGCGTGGGCAGGTTGATCGACCCCAAAAGGCACGCGCCATAGGGCGGCAAGGGTTGCTCGCCACACGGGTTGGTGGCGGCGATTTGTTCGACATAGCCAAGATTGTTCGCTGTATTGATCCGGTCGATAAAGATCACTCCGGGTTCAGCAAAGTCATAGGTATTGCGCATGATCCGGTTCCACAGATCGCGCGCGGGCATTGTTTGATAAACGCGTCCGCCAAAGACCAGTTCCCACGGGCCATCGGCCTTGACGGCGGCCATAAACGGGTCAGTGATCAGCACCGACAGGTTGAACATCCGCAAGCGGGCGGCGTCTTTCTTGGCTTCGATAAAGGCCTCGATATCGGGGTGATCGCAGCGCATCGTGGCCATCATGGCCCCCCGCCTGCTGCCAGCAGACATGATGGTACGGCACATGGCGTCCCAGACATCCATAAAGCTTAAGGGCCCAGAGGCATCAGCCGCCACCCCCTTCACCTCGGCCCCGCGCGGGCGGATGGTGGAAAAGTCATAACCAATGCCGCCGCCCTGCTGCATGGTCAGCGCCGCTTCTTTGAGCGCCTCGAAGATGCCTGCCATCGTGTCGGGGATCGTGCCCATGACAAAGCAGTTGAACAGCGTCACCGCCCGCCCCGTGCCAGCCCCTGCGGTGATGCGGCCTGCGGGCAGAAACTTAAAACCGTCAAGGGCGGCATAGAATCGCTCTTCCCACAGGGCGGGGTCCTTTTCAACGACAGCCAAGGCCCGTGCGATGCGCCGCCATGTATCCTCAACCGAAGCGTCAATCGGTGTGCCATCCGCCTCTTTCAGGCGGTATTTCATGTCCCAAATCTGTTCTGCAATGGGCGCGTGGAAACTGGGCATGGGCAGGCCTTTGTCAAAAGATGGGGGGGTGTGGCACACGAGCACACAAGATACGCGGTTGAAAAGCCGCAGGCAAGCGCCCCGCCACCCCTTTCTTTCTACCGCCAAGGCTTGAGACTGCGCCCAACCCCGCTATAATCAGGCGATGGCACTGAATATCCTTAAACTTTGCGTGGGCGCTAATAGCGTTGAAGATCTGCTTCAATGGCAGGCCCAGAATCGTAAGCATTGGCCTGCGGGCACCGCCGAACACATCACCCGCATGTGGCCCAAACGCGCCGCCGAGGTGCTGGACGGCGGCTCGCTTTACTGGGTGATCAAGGGCCAAGTTCTCGCGCGTCAAAGCATTCTGGCACTGGAACCGCGCCAAGGCGCTGACGGGATTGCGCGCTGCGCCTTGGTGCTGGATGTCGAGGTGATCCGCACCGAAGCCGCCGCCCGCCGCCCCTTCCAAGGCTGGCGCTATCTGGACGCCGCCGAAAGCCCGCGTGACCTGCCCAAGGGCCGCGCCTTGGAAACGGCGCTGCCCCCCGGCCTTGCACAGGCCTTGGCCGAAATCGGCCTGCACTGACTTGCCCCCGCAGGCGCACCCTGCCACATAGGGCGGCATGAAACGCCCGCTCTGGCTGATGGCCGCCCCCGTGATTTTTCTTTTGCTGTGGTCCGCCGGTTTTGGCGTGGCCAAACTGGGGTTGCAACATGCCCAGCCCCTAACACTTTTGGCACTGCGCTACGTGTCGGTGCTGGTGGTGCTCATACCGGTCGCGGTGGTGCTGCGCCCGCCCATGCCCAAAACATGGCGCGCCGCCGGTGACGTGGCGCTGGTGGGGTTCCTGATCCAAGTGGTCTATTTCGGCCTATGCTATGTTGCCTTCAAGTCCGGCGTCTCGGCGGGGGCGGTGTCGATCATCGTCTGTTTGCAACCCATCCTCGTGGCTTTGGCAGCCCCAGCCCTTGTGGGCGAACGGGTTAGTCCCTTGGGCTGGGCTGGGCTGGGCCTTGGGCTCGCCGGAGCTGCCGTTGTGATCTTGGCGCGGGCCGAGGTGGCGGCGGAGAACCCCTTCGGGCTGATGTGCACGCTGGCTGCCCTCTTTGGCATCACGGCGGGGACGCTTTATGAAAAGAAGTTCGGCGTGACACACCATCCTGTCACCTCAAACCTGATCCAATACGCGGTGGGTGCCGCCTTCACCCTGCCCTTGGCCTTGGCCACGGAAAGCCTGTCGGTGCAATGGGATGGGCAATTCGTCTGGATCCTCGCCTATCTGGTGCTGGGAAATTCGATCCTCGCCATGACGCTGCTGTTAGCCATGATCCGCGCCGGAGCGGTCAGCCGCGTGTCGGCCCTGTTCTACCTCGTCCCGCCCTTGGCCGCCCTTTTCGCGTGGCCCTTGCTGGGAGAAGTCATGCCGCCCTTAGGCTGGCTCGGCATGGCGCTTGCCGCCGCAGGCGTAGCCCTTGCCAGCCGCAAACCCTAACCTCCCGCACCCCCCTTTCATATGTGCCCAAATATCCTCGGGGGTCTGGGGGCAGAAGGCCCCCGGCCTTAAGGCCGCAGCCCGATCTGTGCCAGCAAGGCCGCAACCTCGGGGCCAGTGGATAGCGCTGATTGGTACAGCATCGCCTGACTGCGCAAGATCACAGCGTCGCTTAAAACCTTCAAATGGTTCGCCCGCAGGGTCTCGCCGCTAGAGGTGATGTCGGCAATTGCCTCCGCCGTCAGGTTTTTGACCGTGCCCTCGGTCGCGCCTTGGCTGTCGACCAACTGGTAATCGGCAATGCCCTGCGCTGTAAGATAGTCGCGCACCAAGCGGTGATATTTGGTGGCAATGCGCAACCGAAACCCGTGGCGGGCGCGAAAGGCTGCGGCTGCGGCGTCCAGATCGTCCAGCGTGTCCACATCAATCCACGC
>CAXNKP010000391.1:0-3215 GCA_964202815.1 Stagnihabitans sp.
CCCCACTCTTCGTGCGGGTGTGGGGGTGTGAAACCCCCACTCTTGCAGCGGTTTGAACGCCCCGCTCTTTCTTTCCCCCGCAAAACCTCCTAAATCCCCCTGATGGAACCCTTACACATCATCGGCGGCGGCATGGCCGGATCAGAGGCCGCTTGGCAGGCGGCTCAGGCCGGCATTCCCGTCATTATCCACGAAATGCGCCCCGCCAAGGGCACATTTGCCCACCGATCGGGCGATTTTGCTGAAATGGTCTGCTCGAATTCCTTTCGCTCAGACGACAGCGAGCAGAACGCCGTGGGCCTGCTGCATTGGGAAATGCGCGCGGCCAAGGGCTTGATCTTGCAAGCGGCAGAAGCGCATCGTTTGCCCGCAGGTGGCGCTTTGGCGGTGGACCGTGACCCTTTTGCCGCCTTTGTCACGGCCAGGCTGAAAACTCACCCCTTGGTGTCGGTGTCCTATGAAGAGATCACCGACCTGCCCACCGATGGCCAGTGGATCATCGCCACAGGGCCGCTCACCTCAACCGCGCTGGCACATTCCATCCGCGCCCATACCCATGCCGAGGCTTTGGCGTTTTTTGACGCCATTGCCCCCATCGTCTATGCCGAATCGGTCGATATGTCGGTCGCTTGGATGCAGTCGCGCTATGACAAGGGCGAGACGGTCGAAGAGCAAACCGCCTATATGAACTGCCCGATGGACAAGGCGCAGTACGACGCCTTTATCGAAGCCTTGCTGGCCGCCGAAAAAACTGAATTCCGCCCCGAGGAAGCCGCCAGCTATTTCGACGGCTGCCTGCCGATCGAAGTGATGGCCGAACGTGGCCCCCAGACCCTGCGCTTTGGCCCGATGAAGCCGGTGGGCCTGACCAACCCGCACAATCCGCAGAAACCCTATGCCGTGGTGCAACTGCGCCGCGATAACAAGCTGGGCACGCTTTACAACATCGTGGGCTTTCAAACCAAGATGAAATACGGCGCGCAACTGTCTGTTTTCAAAATGATTCCAGCGTTAGAGAATGCCAGCTTTGCAAGGCTTGGCGGCATCCATCGCAACACCTTCATCAACTCGCCCACGCTGCTCGATGACCAGATGCGCTTGAAATCGCGCCCCAATATCCGCTTTGCGGGGCAGATTACCGGCGTGGAAGGTTATGTGGAAAGTGCCGCCATGGGGCTTGTGGCAGGGCGCATGGCGGCGGCAGAAATGCAGGGCAAAATCTTGCCACCGCCGCCCCCTGACACCGCCATGGGGGCCTTGATCACCCATATCACCGGCGGGGCCGAGGCGAAGACCTTTCAGCCGATGAACGTGAACTTCGGCCTTTTCCCCCCGATTGACGCACGCGGGGGCCGCAAAGGGCGCAAAGACCGCTACAAAGCCTATACAGACCGCGCCAAAGACTCTTTCACCCAATGGCTCGGCTAACCCGCTTTGCCCCCTCGCCCACTGGCCCTTTGCATCTGGGCCATGCCTATGCAGCCCTGATCGCATCGCAGCGCGGGGATCGGTTTTTGGTGCGGATCGAAGACATCGACCGCACCCGCTGCAAACCCGCCTATGAGGCGCAGATATTTGATGATCTGCGCTGGCTGGGCCTGACATGGCAATTGCCCGTGATGCGCCAATCACAGCGCCAAGCGGCCTATGATGCAGCCCTAGACCAGCTATCCGCGCAGGGTTTGACCTATTGTTGCACCTGTACGCGCGCCGATATCCGCGCTGCTCTGTCAGCCCCGCAAGAGGGGGTGGATGGCCCGATTTATCCGGGCACCTGCCGTGACGCGCACCACGACAGCGGCGCTGTGCGGTTGAACATGGCCAAGGCGGCCAAGCTTCTGCCTGACCTAAGCTTCACCGAAACCGGCACGAATCCGGCACAGTACAAAATCAACCCCGCCCAACTGATCCAATCCAGCGGCGATGTCATCCTGTCGCGGCGCGACATTGGCGTGGCCTATCATCTGGCCGTGGTGGTCGATGATGCGGCCCAAGGCATCACCGAGGTCACTCGCGGCCAAGATCTGTTTGCCGCAACCCCCTTGCAGGTGGCCCTCCAGCACCTGTTGGCCCTGCCCACGCCAGCCTATCATCACCACACCCTGATCCGCGACGATCAGGGCAAGCGCCTTGCCAAACGCGACGATGCCCGCGCTTTGGCCAAGTACAGGGCTGAAGGCGCAACCCCCGCCGACATTCGCGCCATGATCGGCCTGTAACCCAGCTTAGGGCTTTTTCGGCCCATCCAAATGCTTGCGCAGGCGCGAGGGCGTGTTGAACTTGGGGTTCTTGAACGGGTTCTTATCGCCCTGCGAGCGCAGCGTCACACGAATCGGCGTGCCGGGCATATCGAAATGCTCGCGCAGACCGTTCACCAGATAGCGGCGGTAGCTGTCGGGCATATCCTCGGGGTGCGAGCACATGACGATAAAGCCCGGCGGGCGGGTTTTCACCTGCGTCATATAGCGCATCCTGATCCGCTTGCCGCCCGGCGCGGGGGGCGGGTGCGCTTCGGTCATGGCACCCAACCATGTGTTCAAACGGGCGGTTGGCACACGGCGGTTCCACACCTCATGCGCTTTCAGGATCGCTTCGTGCAACCGGTCCATCCCGCGGCCCGTCTTGCCCGAGATGGTGACCAAAGGTGCCCCGCGCAACTGCGGCAGCAGGCGTTCAAACATCTCTTTCAGTTCGGCCAGTTTTTCTTGCTTTTCGTCTTCCAGATCCCATTTGTTGATCGCCACGACCACGGCGCGCCCTTCGGTTTCGGCAAAGTCGCAGATTCGCAAGTCTTGGGTTTCAAAGGGAATTTCTACGTCCAGCAGCACCACCACCACTTCGGCAAAGCGCACGGCGCGCAGACCATCGGCGACGGATAGCTTTTCAAGCTTTTCAACCACCTTGCCCTTTTTGCGCATCCCCGCCGTGTCAAAAATCCGCGTCGGGGTGCCACGCCATTCAGTTTTGACCGATATCGCATCGCGGGTGATGCCCGCCTCTGGCCCCGTCAGCAAACGGTCATAGCCCAGAATCGTGTTGATCAATGTCGATTTGCCTGCATTCGGGCGGCCGATCACGGCGATTTGCAGCGGTTTTTCCACCGATGGCCGCCACGAGACATCGTCGGCTTCAAGCTCTGCCTCTTCTTCTGAGATATCCACATCCACCACAGGCGCATCAGCTTCGGTTCGGGCTGCAAAAAGCTCTTCATAGGG
>CAXNKP010000392.1:0-3208 GCA_964202815.1 Stagnihabitans sp.
TGTGGCCCACAGCCACCTTCAAGCCCGCAAAGCCGCCCGCTTGGCCAAGATCACCTACGCCCCCCTGCCCGCGCTGTTAACCGTGGAACAGGCCCTCGCCGCCAATTCGCGCTTTGAACAAGGCGCGATTGTCTGGAGCCGTGGCGACATTGCCGATCTGTCCAAAGCCGCCATTGTGGTCGAAGGCGAATTCGAAGTCGGCGGCCAAGAGCATTTTTATCTCGAAGGCCAGATTGCCGCCGCCATCCCGCAAGAAGACGGGATGCATATCATCGCCTCCACCCAGCATCCGACCGAGATTCAGCACAAAGTCGCCCATGCCCTGCATCTGCCCATGTCAGCCGTGCGGGTGGAAATGCGGCGGATGGGCGGCGGCTTTGGCGGCAAGGAAAGCCAAGGCAACGCTTTGGCCGTGGCTTGCGCGGTTGCAGCCCATGCCACGGGCAAACCCTGCAAACTGCGTTATGACCGCGACGATGATATGATCATCACCGGCAAACGCCACGATTTGAAAATCCGCTACAAAGCGGGGGCCGATGCCGAAGGCCGCCTGATCGCCGTCGATTTCACCCATCTTGTCCGCTGCGGGTGGAGTCAGGACTTATCCCTTGCCGTAGCCGACCGCGCCATGCTGCATGCGGACAATTGCTATTTCATCCCCAATATCCGCATCGAAAGCCATCGGTTAAAAACCAACACCCAATCCGCCACCGCCTATCGCGGCTTTGGCGGGCCACAGGGGATTGTGGGGATTGAACGGGTGATCGACCATCTGGCGCACCAGTTGGGCCTTGATCCGGTCACGGTCATGCGGCGCAATCTTTATGCGCCGATGGGCAGCGCACCGCAAACCACGCCCTACGGGATGGCGGTTGAAGATTCCATCACCGACCAGATATTGGACAAGTTGATCGAAACTTCAAACTACATCGCACGCCGTCAAGCGGTGGCAGAGTTCAACGCCAAAAGCCCGATCCTGAAAAAGGGCATCGCCGTGACACCGGTCAAATTCGGCATTTCCTTCACGCTGACCTTCCTGAACCAAGCCGGAGCTTTGGTGCATGTGTATCAAGACGGCTCGGTCAGCGTGAACCATGGCGGCACCGAAATGGGCCAAGGGTTGAACCAAAAGGTCGCGCAGGTAACGGGCCAAGTCTTTGGCTTAACGGCGGGGCAGGTGAAGATCACGGCCACCGATACGGGCAAGGTTCCCAATACCTCGGCCACGGCGGCATCCTCGGGGTCGGATCTGAACGGGAAGGCAGCAGAGAATGCCGCACTAACCATCCGCGACAGGCTGGCCGCCTTTATCGCTGACAAGCACGGCGCGGCACCTGAAACCGTGCGTTTCACCCAAGGTCAAGTGCGCGTGGGGGCTGAGGTCTACGATTTTGCCCGCGTGGTCGCTTGGGCCTATCAGGCGCGGGTGTCGCTGTCCTCCACCGGCTTTTACGCCACCCCCAAGATCAACTGGGACAGGGTCAAGGGCCAAGGCCGCCCCTTTTTGTACTTCGCCTACGGGGCCTCTGTTACCGAGGTGGTGATTGACACGCTGACCGGCGAAAACCGCATTCTGCGCTGCGATATCTTGCATGATACGGGCACCTCGCTGAACCCCGTGCTGGATATCGGGCAAATCGAAGGGGCCTATGTGCAAGGCGCTGGCTGGCTGACCACCGAAGAGCTGGTCTGGAACGCCAAGGGCCACCTGACCACCCATGCCCCCAGCACCTATAAAATCCCCGCCGTCTCTGACCGCCCCGAAGTGTTCAACGTCGATCTGTGGACGGTTCCCAATGCCGAGGACACCGTTGGCAAATCCAAAGCCGTGGGTGAGCCGCCGTTTAACCTTGGGATTTCTGCCTTTATGGCCCTCTCGCACGCTCTCTCGGCCTGCGGGCCAACCTATCCGGCCCTGAACGCCCCCGCCACGGCAGAACGGGTGCTGATGGCCGTACAGCGCGGCACAGATGTTTGACCTGCGCGCCTTAACAGCGGCGGTCCTTGCCCACGGCAGGGTCGCACGGGTGGTGATCGCGGCCCATGACGGCTCCTCACCAAGGGAAACCGGCACTGCGATGTTGGTCTGGGTAGACGGCCAATCCGGCACCATCGGTGGCGGCGCGTTAGAGCATCAAGCAACCCTCGCCGCCCGCACCCAAACCCAAGCCTGCCGGATAGAGCGTATCCCTTTGGGCCCCGCCTTGGGCCAGTGCTGCGGCGGGGCTGTGACCTTGGTGACCGAGGTTTTCACCGCAAGCACCCTGCCCCAAGGCCCCATCGTCGCGCGCAGTGTCGATGGATCGCCCATGCCGCTGTCGGTGCAACGCCTGCTGGCCCAAGCGCGCGGCCAAGGCGCGCAACCGCGCCCGCACTTGCTGCAAGGCTGGTTGATCGAGCCGGTTTTGACCCCCAAACGCCATCTGTGGCTGTGGGGTGCAGGCCATGTCGGACGGGCGATTGCCGCTGTCATGGCTCCCTTGCCCGACCTGTCGATCACCTGGGTTGACACCAGCCCTGACCGCTTTCCGGAGGGTATAGCGTCCGGCATAACCCCCTTGCCCGCCCCCGATCTGCCCCAAGCTTTCAGTCTTGCGCCGCACAATGCCGAACATCTTATTTTGACCTTTTCGCACCTTTTAGACCTAGAAATATGCCACCGTGCCCTTCTTCATGGCTTTTTGCGATGTGGCCTGATCGGCAGCGCCACCAAATGGGCGCGGTTTCAAAAGCGGCTGGCAGAACTGGGCCATAGCCCCTATGAGATCGCCAAGATCACCTGCCCCATCGGTCAACCCGCCTTGGGCAAACATCCCCAAGCGATAGCCCTAGGTGTGGCGACCGACTTCCTGCTGCAAATGCCTGTGAAGCTCGCCCAACCGAAAGAGACCTCATGTTCGATCTGATCCTGCGCCAAGCCAATCTGCTCGATGGCCGCAAGGGCCAAGACATCGCCGTTCTGAACGGCAAAATCGCCGAGGTCGCCCCGCATATCACAGCCGCGGCCCGCGACGAAATCGACGCCACAGGCCGCTTGGTCACCCCGCCATTCGTCGACCCGCATTTTCATATGGACGCCACCCTGTCGCTGGGCCTGCCGCGTATGAACCGGTCTGGCACCTTGCTGGAAGGCATCGCCTTGTGGGGAGAGTTGCGACCCACCCTAACCGTCGACGCGCTGGTCGACCGTGCGCTGCGCTACTGCGAT
>CAXNKP010000393.1:0-3202 GCA_964202815.1 Stagnihabitans sp.
GAAAGCCTGTGATGATCGTGACGGGGATTTTGGCAAGATCAGACATTTAAGCCTCCAACGGGGGGATACGGGCGATAGATTGTTTGCGAAAGATCGTCGGGCGTTCGCGCCATGGCACCAGCCCGTCATTGGTTTTGGCATAGGCCGCAGCCCCTGCCAGAATATCGGCGGCATTCTCGGCGTTCAGCCGACCATACACATAGCCCCAAGCGCCGGGTTTTGACAGGCACACCGCAGCGCCGGTGTTGCAAGCTGACAGGCATTCAATGGGCAAAACCTGCAGGCCGTCGGGGGCCGGCAGGGCTGCAAGGGCGGCATAAAGGCGCGCGCCTTCGCAGGCTTCGCCCTCGCCCACAGGCAGGCCAGCTTTGCAGGTGGTGCAGATATGCAATCTTGCGGTCATCGTCCTCCCAAGGGGAAATGCCGCGAAATGGGGGAAAACCCCCAACTCGCCACGGCACACCCCGTCCGTCAAAGTCGTGGCGCTGGCAGGTCTCCCGGCTTGCGAAGCTGGGGTTGCCCCCCGGTCAGCCCCCTTCCCGGTTGCCCAGTGGGTATGGCTGACCTCTTCGGTCACGGTCGCGGGGGCGGCTGCATCCCAGACTTTCGCCTGTCGCATTCCCTTTTAGCCTGTCGTAAGACAAGCACCAGTGCGCCCTTACCTGTGGCAGGATGGGCCCCTAACGTCAAGGACACCCTCCGCCATGTCATCTGCGAAAACCGACACCGATATCGAAAGCGCCCCCAACCCCGATGCGCGCCACAATGCCAAGATGGCCAAGAAAAAAGCCGCGCGCGATAAGATCATGGCGGGCAAGGCGGGCGATCACGGGTTGATCATTGTGCATACCGGCACGGGCAAGGGCAAATCCTCGTCCGGGTTCGGGATGATCTTGCGCTGTGTCGCGCATGAGATGCCCTGTGCGGTGGTGCAGTTCATCAAAGGCGCGTGGGATACGGGCGAGCGGCGTTTGCTCACCGAAAACTTCGCCGATCTGTGCGAGTTTCACGCCATGGGCGAAGGGTTCACATGGGAAACCCAAGACCGCGCCCGCGACATTGCCGCAGCCCAAGCCGGTTGGGCCAAGGCCAAAGAGCTGATCCGCGACCCTGACATCCGCTTTGTGCTGCTGGACGAAATCGTCATCGCCATGCGCTATGATTACATCGACGTGGCCGAGGTGGTGGCTTTCTTGAAAGCCGAAAAACCGCCCCTGACCCATGTGTGCCTCACAGGACGGGGGGCCAGCGAGGCGTTGATCGAAGCTGCCGATCTGGTGACCGAAATGACGCTGGTCAAACACCCGTTCCGTTCTGGCATCAAAGCCCAACCAGGGGTGGAGTTTTGAAGCTGGTCGCGTGGGATTTTGACGGGGTGCTGAACAAGGGCCATCAGGGCGGCTTTGACGATTGGCAGCGCAGCTTTGAAGCCGATCTGGGCGTTTCTGCCGCTGTCTTTACCGATTTCATCTTTGGGTCAGGCCAGTTTAACGCCGTTCTAACCGGCGCGCGTGATCTGTTAGACCTGCTGGCCGATTATACCACCACCCATGCCATTCCCCATGCGCCCGAAGTGGTGCTGGACTATTGGCTGAGCAAAGACGCCAACGCCGACGACGAGGTGGTGGCTTGGGCCGACGCCTGCCCCCTGCCCGGTGTGATCGCCACCAACAACGAACGCCACCGCGCGGCCTATATGTGGGACAAGATGGGGTTTTCGCGGCGCATGCAGCACATCTTCGCCTCTGGCCCTTTGGGGGTGAAAAAGCCCGACGGAGCGTTCTTTGCCGCGATTGAAGGTTGGAGCGGGTTTGATCCTGCCGAGATTTTGCTGGTGGATGATGCCGAAAAGAACATTCAAGCGGCAGCCAAGCGTGGATGGCAGACCTTTCATTTCACCGATGCTACGCGCCAAGGCTTGCCTGCCGTGCTGGGGATAGTGCTGTGAAAGCCATCATGATCCAAGGCGCGGGGTCTAACGTCGGCAAGTCGCTGATTGTGGCGGGCCTGTGTCGGGCGTTCAAATTGCGCGGGCTGAACGTCGCCCCCTTCAAGCCGCAAAACATGTCAAACAACGCCGCCGTGACGGTGGACGGTGGCGAGATTGGCCGCGCGCAGGCCTTGCAAGCCCTTGCCTGCGGGTTAGACCCGCATACCGATATGAACCCCGTGCTTTTAAAGCCCGAATCCGAGGTGGGAAGCCAAGTCATCGTGCAGGGCAAGCGCGTGGCAACCGTGAAGGCGCGCGACTATGCGCGGCTAAAGCCCAGCCTGATGGCGCCGGTTTTGGACAGCTTTCACAGGCTGGCCGCGCAGTATGATCTTGTTGTGGTGGAAGGGGCAGGCTCTCCGGCAGAGGTGAATTTGCGTGCTGGCGATATCGCCAACATGGGCTTTGCCGCCGCCGCCGATGTGCCTGTGGTGCTGGTGGGCGATATTGATCGCGGCGGGGTAATTGCGCAGATGGTGGGCACCAAAGCGGTGCTGGATGCGGTTGATGAAGCGCGGATCAAAGGCTTCATCATCAACAAGTTTCGCGGCGACCCCAGCCTGTTTGACGATGGATATCAGATGATCGCATCCCAAACTGGCTGGCAAGGCTTGGGCGTTTTGCCTTATTTCCCCCAAGCGTGGCGTCTGCCGGCCGAAGACGCGCTTGATATCGCGCAAACGACGGGATCGGGGGTGAAAATCGCCTGCCTTCACCTGTCGCGCATCGCCAATTTCGACGATCTGGACCCGTTGAAATCTGAACCGGGTGTGCAGGTGGTGATGGTGGGCGCTGGCCAAGCCATTCCGGGCGATTGCGCTTTGGTGATCATTCCGGGCAGCAAATCAACGCGCGGTGATCTGGCCTATCTGCGCGCCCAAGGCTGGGACATCGACCTTGCCGCCCACCATCGGCGCGGCGGGCGCATCTTGGGAATCTGCGGCGGGTATCAGATGCTGGGGCAAACCGTGGCTGATCCGGATGGGATCGAGGGGCCTGCAGGGGTTACGCAAGGCTTGGGGCTGCTGGATGTGGATACCACCATGACCAGCGACAAACGCCTGACGCGCACCAAAGCGGTGCATGTCGGCACAGGGCAGGATATTGATGCCTATGAGATCCACATTGGTCGATCAGACGGCCCCGCCCGTGCGCGCCCCTTTGCCATTGTGCAAGGCCAGACCGAAGGCGCTGTATCGCCCGATGGCTTGG
>CAXNKP010000394.1:0-3194 GCA_964202815.1 Stagnihabitans sp.
TGCGTGAGGTCTGACACGGCAAGGCCTTCAGGCAGGTCTTGCAAAATACCCGTCTCAGAATTGGCCAGTTGCACCGCGCTGCGGGCGGGGTCAGGCACGTCCACCCTGCCCTCGCTGTCGGTGATAAGATCGCCCACACACCAAGCCGCCACCGCATCATGTTCCACCCCGGCACAGTGCAACCCCCGCCCCGCGCAAGCCATAGCTGCAGCCTCAGTCGCCCCCGAGGTGAAGACGATGTCCGCCCCCTCGGCCCCCAAAGCTGCTGCCACCTGCACGCGCGCGCGTTCAATCCAGGCTTTCGCCGCCCGCCCTTCGGCATGCACCGAGGATGGATTGCCCACCACATCCATCGCCGCGCCCATAGCTGAACGCGCCTCAGCACAAAGTGGGGTGGTAGCATTCCAGTCTAGATAGGCCCTATTTGCCATTCATCTTGGTCCAAATACTCTCGAGGGTCAGTTTTCTGATTTAGGGGGGCACAAGGCCGCCGCTGCTTTAGTCTTCATCCACCACGGCAAACAGCGCAGGAACGGCAGGACAGGGCTGCATCTCGTTGCGGATCACATCTGACAGGCGGGTCTGGTGCAAAAAGACATAGACATGCGCCGACAACCCCTCCCACAATCGGTTGGTCAAGCTTTGCGCCTTTGTGCCAGACACACCGCCATGCGCCCCGGCCCCGGCATGCATCGCATCGACGTTTTCTTCCACCGCCGCGAGGATTTCTGAAACGCGTATGTCGGACGGGGCGCGTGCCATCTTATAGCCGCCACCGGGGCCGCGCACGGCCTCAACCAGCCCCGCCCGGCGCAATTTGACGAAAAGCTGTTCCAGATAAGGCAAAGATATATCCTGCCGCCTGGCAATCTCTGCCAAAGACATCAGGTCGTCAGGTTTGACGGCTTGCACCTCGGCCAAGGCCAGATCGGCCAAGGCCACCATGGCATAGCGGCCTTTGGTGGAAAGTTTCATAGATGTGGTATCCCATTGACGTGGGGCGCTGCGGACATTACCTCAAGCTGGAACGAAAGGTGGCGCTGGGCTGCCTTTGGAACGGCCATAAGGCATCCGACCGATTTTGTAAACAATCGGCCTGCAGACCCTGGCCCATGACTGGACGATAGACAATGCCCGAAGTGATTTTCGCAGGCCCGGAAGGGCGTCTTGAAGGCCGCTACCACCCGCAAAAAGACCGTGACGCCCCGATCGCCATCGTCTTGCACCCGCACCCCAACTATGGCGGGACGATGAACAACAAGGTGGTCTATAATCTGCATTACACCTTCTATCGCTTGGGATTTTCCGTCCTGCGGTTCAACTTTCGCGGCGTGGGGCGCAGCCAGGGCGAATATGATCTGGGCATTGGTGAATTGTCCGATGCAGCCAGCGCTTTGGATTACCTGCAAACAATGAACCAAAACGCCAAACATTGCTGGGTGGCGGGCTTTTCGTTTGGCGCGTGGATCGGCATGCAGCTTTTGATGCGCAGGCCTGAAATCACGGGGTTTATCTCGGTCGCCCCTCCGGCCAATATGTATGACTTCACCTTCTTGGCCCCCTGCCCCGCCTCTGGCCTTATCATCAACGGCAGTGCCGACAAGGTTGCCCCGCCCAAAGACACGCTGACACTGGTAAACAAACTGCATGAGCAAAAGGGCATCACCATAACCCACGACGTCGTCGAAGGCGCGGATCACTTCTTCAAAGATGAAGAGACGCATATGACCCCGATGATCCAAACCGTCTCGGCCTATGTCAAACGCCGTTTGGGTGAGGTAACGCGCTGAACGGCAGCGGATTGCAACCATGTCTTTAGACCAAGCCAACCTTCGCCTCTCCGCCCAATTTAACTTTCTGAACGAGGCGGACCGCCTGAAATCCGTGCTGCGCGCCACGACCTTGGTCGATGGCTCGCGGCGCGAAAACGCGGGCGAGCATTCGTGGCATCTAGCACTTTACGCCATGGTATTGGCCGAACAAGCCGCACCGGACGTGCGCATCGACCGCGTGATCCGTATGCTTTTGCTGCATGATCTGGTCGAGATTGACGTCGGCGATGTGCCAATCCATTCCGCGCATGGACATGCCCATGGATCGCAGGCTACCCAAGCCGCCGAATCTGCCGCCGCTGTGCGAATTTTCGGCCTGCTGCCGCCAGATTTGGCTGCCGACTTTCTGGCCCTTTGGCAAGAGTTTGAGGCCGCCGAAACCCCCGACGCCATCTTTGCCAAGGCACTTGACAGGGTGCAACCGGTCATGGCCAATCTGATGTCGGGCGGCGGAACTTGGGTGGAGTATAATGTCACCTCCGCCCAACTTGACGCCCGCGTCGGTACGAAAATCGCCCGCGGCGCGCCAGGTCTTTGGAACTGGCTACGCGCCAAGACGGAAGATTATTTTCGGTAAGAGGAATTCGGGTATTCGACGCCTCAAGCCGTATCTTAGTTTTAAAAATTGATTATATGGAAACATTTCTGATAAACAAAGCGCGCCAGGATATTAAATGAAGCTGACATTATTTATCGGTCATCATAAAACAGGCTCCACCTCTTTGCAAACCTATTTGGCCGAGAACTACCAACGGCTTCTTTCAAAGAGCATTCTTTATCCCGCCGTGGATGCAAAAGGTCTCGCCGCCAATCTTGCCTCTCTCTTGCGGGGGCACGATCTCAAAGGCCCAATGAATATCAATATTCGAGAACCTCATAACGCGCTTGCATTTGTTTTACTGAACGAAGCGAACAATTTCATCATTCCAGAATGGCACCAGAACCTGCTGTCCGGCTTTCAAATGTTTCAGTTGATCGAAGAGCAAATCAAGGCCCTCGGACCCGAACATACTATTTTATGCTCTGAAGTCATGACATTGATGTCAGAAAAGGGATGGGATAAAATCATGCCCCGAATTCATAAAAGATTCAATGGTTATGAGTGCAGCCTTGTGCTGAACCTGCGCCGCATCGATGAATATTTGGCATCCTGGCATTTGCAAAGGCTTAAATTTGGCACATCCCATGCACCTCTGCGGTTTGGGGCGCATCGATCTTATTACAGAACGGCGCATTTTCGCTATGACCAGATCGTTAGCCGGTGGTCCAGTGCCTTGCCAGAGGCGAGGTTTGTGGTGCGGAATTATTCAGACGTGGTCCGATCTGGTGGCACTATTGCAGATTTCTTTCGTCAAGCAAAAA
>CAXNKP010000395.1:0-3185 GCA_964202815.1 Stagnihabitans sp.
CCACAGAGCCATTGGGCCAAACCAACTGCTTGCGCCCCGATTGCCATTCCGGCCTGCGATCGGGCGGCGAGCATGACAAGATCCCGCTTTCGCCAAAGATCATCACCTCGCGCACCTGATCGACCGTCTCGCCCACCAGTGCCACGCGCTTGGCACGGCCTGCGTCGGCGGGCAAAGCGCCTTCAACCTGCGCGCGCACCCATTCCGCCCCTGCGCGAGTCTTCCCCGCCCCGCGCCCGCCCATAATCACCCAGGTTTTCCAAACCCCCTCTGGCGGCAATTGATGCGGCAGCGCCCAGAATTCGAACATCCATGGCAGGGCCAGCAAGGCATTCTCGCTTAAACCCGCCAAAAATGCGTCAACCTGCCCCTGCGTCGCGGAGGCGAGCCAGCCTGCGCCCGATTTCAAGGCGTGCGGCGTCAAAGTCCAGCTCTCGGGTTCCGACAGTCCCGGCAACCTGTTTGCGGAGTTTATCAAAACGGCCCCTTTCCAACTGCACCAGTTCGAACGCGTCTTTCACATTGCGGGTCAAAGCCGGCGTGGCTTTGACCTCATCCACCTGCCCCGCGCGAATCTTTTTCAGCACCCGCGCCAGTTCCTCGGCCGCCTCGCGCAGCAGGCTTTCGGTCACCTCTGCCAGATCGACAGAGCCGTTATCTTCGGCCACGTTTGGTATGGTCATGCCTGCTCAACCCTGCCCCTCCGGTTGGCCGGGAAATGAAAAAGCGGCCACAGGTTGCCCTGTACCGCTTACCCACCTCTTCCAGCATGCCCAGATCAATAGACCCAACCGGCCGCAAAGTCAATCTAAAAATTGTTTGGTATCAGCGCCTTAGCGCGCGCTCCCTTAACCAAATCTTAACCAGCCCCTCAGTTACCGGTCGCCTTGGCCCCCGCAGCCTCCAGCGCGCGGTATCTGGCCACATTCTTGTTGTGGTCGCCCAAGTTGGTCGCAAAAGCATGGCCCCCCGTCCCATCAGCCACAAAGTACAGATAATCCGTGGTGTCAGGATGCAAAGCCGCCTCAATCGCCTCACGCCCCGGGTTGCAAATCGGCGTCACCGGCATGCCTGAAATCACATAGGTATTCCACGGGGTTTCCTTCTTCAACTCGCTCTGTCGCAACCCCCGCCCAAGCACTCCCTCGCCCTTTGTCACCCCATAAATCACCGTAGGATCCGTCTGCAGCTTCATCCCCTTTGCCAAACGGTTCAAAAACACCGACGCCACCTTGGCCCGCTCCGATGCCACCCCCGTTTCCTTCTCAACGATCGAGGCCATGGTCATCGCCTCTTCGGGCGAGGCATAGGGCAACCCATCCTCCCGCTTGGCCCAAAGCTCGGCCAGCGTAGCGGCTTGAGTTGACCGCATTTCCTCCACCAAGTCTTTGCGCTCAAACCCTTTTGCCACTTCGTAAGACCCAGGCGCCAGCGCCCCCTCCAGCGGAACGGTCTTTACATCTCCGCTCAGAAAATCCGCTAACTTCAGCGATTCCACCACCTGCCACGAGGTCACACCCTCCGCCAATGTCACCCGCCAGCGCAAATCCGCATCGCTTGCCGCCTCCAGATAAGCCTGCGGCACAGGCCCAACTGCCGGATCAAACTTCGCCATCTCAGAATAGCCGTCCACCTTGGCATCATAGGCGCGCAGCACAATTTCCGTCCCTGCCACCCCAATGCGCAGGTTCACATCCTGCCCACAGGTCGACTGGCCAGATGTCGTCAGCAAGGCCACCACGTCTTGCATCGACGTCGCAGGGGCGACCAGATAAGAGCCAAACTTCAAAGCCCCCCTCTTGCCCGTATACTCCGCCCCGATCCGCATCACCCGCGCATCACTGACAGCCCCTTGCTGCTGCAAGGCCGCGCTCACAGCACTCATGGTCGCCCCCTTGCCCACCTTAAAGCAAATCGTCTGCGTCAAGGGCCCCTCGGCCACATAAGTCCGCTGCCCCCACGAAATCAGGCCTGCGACCAGCACAAACAGCACGATGAACAACGTCAGCGCATTGGAGGCGATAGATCGCCACATCAGCCCTGAACCTTGCCCAGAACCAAACTGGCATTGGTGCCGCCAAACCCGAACGAGTTCGACAAAGCCACATCAATATTGCGCTTCACCGGCGCAATAGCCGCCAAATTTAACTTCGGCGTCACGGCGGGGTTGTCCAAGTTGATCGTTGGCGGCGCAATCCCATCGCGAATGGCCAGCACACAGAAAATCGCCTCCACCGCGCCCGCAGCGCCCAGCAAATGCCCGATGGACGACTTGGTCGACGACATCACCGCCTTTTCTGCCGCATCGCCCAAAAGCCGCTCCACCGCGCCCAATTCAATCGTATCGGCCATGGTCGATGTGCCATGGGCATTGATATAATCGATATCGGCTGGAGTCATGCCCGCCTTTTTCAACGCCATTTGCATCGACCGAAAAGCCCCGTCACCTTCAGGATGCGGTGCCGTTACGTGATAGGCGTCGCCCGACAGGCCGTAGCCTACGACTTCAGCATAAATCTTTGCACCACGGGCCTTTGCATGTTCATATTCTTCCAAAACGACCACGCCCGCGCCTTCGCCCATAACAAAACCGTCGCGGTCCTTGTCATATGGTCGACTTGCGGCTTCTGGCCGGTCGTTGTAGCTCATGTTTAAGGCACGCGCTTGGGCAAAACCTGCAATCCCAAGTGGGTTGATGGTGCCTTCCGCGCCACCAGCTACCATGATGTCTGCATCATCATCGCGGATCATGCGAGCAGCATCACCAATGGAGTGCGCCCCCGTAGAACACGCGGTCACGACTGCGTGGTTAGGGCCTTTTAGCCCATATTTGATGCTGACTTGACCGGAAATGAGGTTGATTAAGCGGCCATGCACGAAATGTGGGCTGACACGGCTTGGTCCTTTTTCTGCGAGCAACAGCGCTTCGCTTTCGATACCCGGAAGACCGCCAATGCCCGATCCGATTGAGCAACCAGCGCGCACCTTTTGCTCTTCGGTTAAATCTGTGAGGCCTGCATCTTCCAGCGCTTGGCTAGCGGCATCAATTCCGAAAATAATGAATGGATCAACCTGGCGTTGCACCTTGTGGTCAACGCGCTTGTCAGGGTCAAAGCCCCATGGGTGGTCCTTTGGCTTCACTTCGCACGCAATCAGGCATTTCTGGTCGCTTGCGTCGAAATGCG
>CAXNKP010000396.1:0-3185 GCA_964202815.1 Stagnihabitans sp.
AGGCCGTGGGTGGTGGTGGTTTTGCCCTTCAGACGCACCAAGCCTTCACCGCCAAGCCACAGGTGCAAGCGGGTGTCTTGCAGCGGCCAACGGGCTGGAACCTCAACCGAGGGATGGGCAAAGGGCAAAGGGTCGCCGTTATCTTGCCAGCGATGGCCCGCGGCGATGGGTTGGCCTTGCAAGGTCCAGCGGTTCAGCGTCACCACCTCGCGCGCACTCCATTGCTGCAATTCGTCCAGCCGTTTGGTCATTCGGCGCAGACGCATTTCTAGGTTCAGGTAGCTGGGCATGGAATCCTCGGGCCTTTGGTGCGCTGTGACAATGCGGTGAGGCTTGCCCCAAGTCCAGCGTTGCGCAAGGCTTTGTTCCGTACCAGTGCGAAGTTTTTGATTGAGGGGGCGGCGGGGTGGAACGCGATCGCTAACCCAAAGCCCGCCTTAGTCTGGCTGCAGCATATAGCCTTCGCCGCGCACGGTTTGCAGATAGCGCGGTTGGCGCGGGTCGTCTTCGATCTTGCGGCGCAGGCGGGTGATTTGCACATCCACCGCGCGTTCTTGCCCGCCGCCCGTTTCTTTGGGCAAATCGCCCGCCAGCTTTTCACGCGGCACGGGGGTGCCTGCCGCGGCCGCAAACAGCCGCATCAGTTGGGCTTCGGTGGCGGTCAGGCGGATCAGGCTGTCGCCGCGCCACAGCTCTGCCCTATCCAGATCATAGCGCACGGAACCCATATGCAGGGTCTTGGGGGCGGGGTCTATTGGCGCGGGGGCCTGCGGCACGCGGCGCAAAATGGCGTTGATGCGCAGCAGCAGTTCTTTGGGCTCAAAGGGTTTAACAAGGTAGTCATCGGCCCCCGCCTCTAGCCCTTCGATTCGGTTTGACGCCTCTCCTCTTGCCGTCAGCAGCAAGATGGGCAGGGCGTTGGTTTTGCGCAGGTCTTGGGTGAAGGCGATGCCATCCTCGCCGGGCATCATCACATCCAGCACCAGCAGGTCAAATTCCAACCCCGCCATCAAGCGGCGCGCTTGCGCCGCGTTGCGGGCGGTGGTGACCAGAAAGCCGCTGCGGATCAGGAATTTTTGTAACAGGCCACGGATGCGTTCGTCATCGTCTACGACCAGCAGATGGATTTGCGGTGCGCTCATGGCGAATCCTCGCGCAGGCCTTGGTATTGGCGGCGCATTTCGGGATCCATCATCGCTTCCAGCACGGTGCGAAAGCCTTGCACGGCTTGGGGCCCTGCGGTGCGGTAGGCGGCGCGCATGCGGGCGCGTTGGGCATCAGATAGGGCGCGTTCTAGCGCTGCCCCTTTGTCGGTCAGGTGCAAGCGGCGCTCGCGCTTATCGGTCTTGCCTACCCGCGCCTCGACCAAACCATCGTCAAATAGGGTGCGCAGCACGCGGTTCAGGCTTTGCTTTGTAACACCCAGAATGCCCAAAAGGCTGGAAACTGTCATCCCCGGCGCGCGGTGGATGAAGTGGATGGCGCGGTGGTGGGCGCGGCCGTAATCAAGGCCTTCCAAGATGCGGTCGGGGTCGGCCGTAAAGCCGCGATAGGCGAAGAACATCGCCTCGATGCCTTTGCGCAACTGTTCGTCGGTCAGAAAAAGCAGGCTGTCGCTGCCGGATGCATTGTCTGCCATGATGCCCCCTTGCTAAGATGAATTTACGTCAGCCTTTCTGACATTCCAAGCGGCAAAATGCTGGGCCAAACTACGTCAGCCTTGTTGACATTCTAAATCGCCACTGCTAGCAAAATGATGATTTTGCGCAATATTATGTCCGAAGTGGACCTAATCGCCGCAACATTTGCAAAGGTGGAGGATGAGATGGCAGGATATGACGATCGCGACGGGTTCATCTGGATGGATGGACAAATGGTGGAATGGCGCGAAGCCAAGGTGCACGTCCTAAGCCACGCGCTGCACTATGCCAGCGCCGTGTTCGAGGGTGAGCGCTGCTATAACGGCAAGATCTTCAAATCGACCGAACATTCCGAACGGCTTTTGCAGTCAGGCCAACTGCTTGATATGCCGATCCCTTATACCGCCGCCCAGATCGACGCCGCCAAGGTGGAAGTGCTGAAAGCCAATGGCCTGACCGATGCCTATGTGCGCGCGATTGCCTTTCGTGGGGCGGGTGAGGAGATGGGCGTTGCGGCTATGGCCAATCCGGTTCGGCTGGCGATTGCCTGCTGGACTTGGGGGGCCTATTACGGCGACGCCAAGTTCAAAGGGGCCAAGCTGGACATCTCTAAATGGAAGCGCCCCTCGCCCGAAACGATTCCCTCGTCGGCCAAGGCGTCCGGTCTGTATATGATCTGCACCATGTCTAAACACGCGGCTATGGCCAAGGGCTGCTCGGATGCCATGATGTACGACTACCGGGGCTATGTGGCCGAAGCGACTGGCGCCAATATTTTCTTCGTCAAGAACGGCGAAGTACATACCCCCAAAGCCGACGCTTTCTTGAACGGCATCACACGGCAAACCGTCATCCAGATGCTCAAAGACATGCAGATCGTGGTGCACGAACGCCACATCATGCCCGACGAACTGCAAGGCTTTGAGCAATGCTGGCTAACCGGCACCGCCGCCGAGGTGACCCCAGTGGGCCAGATTGGCGATCATATGTTTGAAGTGGGCGATCTGACCAAACGCGTGTCGACCGAATACGAAAAGCTGGTCCGCGCCTGACGCGCGCTTAAGGATGGGCCGCCGTGCCCATCCTTCCTTTGACGGACCTGTGTTTGCACTGCTACCAATGGGCAAACACAGGGGGCATTCATGACAATTCGTTGGGGTATCATCGGGCCGGGGGCTATCGCACATAACTATGCGGATGGCTTGGCGCAATCGACGGCTGGAAAGCTGGTGGCAATCGCAGGGCGCGATGCCGCACGGCGCGACGCCTTTGGTGATGCTTACGCTATCCCCGCCGCCAAGCGCTATGCGACCTATGCTGCGATCATGGCCGATCCAGAGGCGGACGCCATTTACATTTCCACCCCGCACCCGTGGCACGCTGAGCTTTCGATTCAAGCTATGCGGGCCGGCAAGCATGTGCTGTGCGAAAAGCCCGCAGGCATGAATGCGGCCGAGGTGATTGCCGTGACGGAAGTCGCCGCCCAAACGGGGCGCTTCTTCATGGAAGCTTTCATGTACCGCTGCCATCCCCAAATCGCCCGTG
>CAXNKP010000397.1:0-3185 GCA_964202815.1 Stagnihabitans sp.
CACATCTGCTATGAGGTGGCCGACATCCTCGCCGCCCGCGATCAGCTAAAATCCCAAGGCGCACGCGTTTTGGGAGAGCCTAAGATCGGCGCCCATGGCAAACCTGTGCTGTTCTTACATCCCAAAGACTTTACCGGCACCCTGATAGAACTGGAGCAAGCATGACCATCACTGGCGCTCTGATCCTGTTTTCGGTCACTTGGTTTGTGGTATTCCTATGCATATTGCCCATGCGGCAAATCTCGCAGGCTGAGGCCGGGCAGATCGTGCCGGGCAGTGCCGCTTCGGCCCCGGTAGATCCCCAAATTGGCCGCAAGGCTTGGATCACCACGTTGATAACTTTGATCTTGTGGATGATTATGTGCGGGGTGATCCTGTCAGGCTGGATCAGCATCCGCGATACGGATGTGTTCCACCTGCTCAAACGGGTCTAACCGGGGCCTAGCCTTCGCGCCATTCCACCACACGCGATAGGTCAGGGCGCGGGCGATCTGGGGCCTCGGCCCCCACAGTTCCGATATGCACAATGCCCGCCACAAGCTCTGCCGCTGTGCAGCCAAATGCCTGTGCCGCCCAGCGTGGGTCATGCGCAGGCCACCCCGTCAGCCAACACGCTCCCCAGCCTTGGGCTTCTGCGGCATTGACCAAGTTCATGCACAGGGCATGGGCCGAAGCGCGTTGCTCGACCTCTGGCACCTTGGGCTGTTCTTTGGGCGACGAGATCACCGCCACCGCAAGCCCCGAAGTGTCATAGATCGCCCGCCCCTTGGCGGCCATCTCGCCATCCTTTGCCAAAGTCGCAGCCAAATCCCCCAAGCGCCGCACCGCCGCCCCGCGCAGCACGACAACGCGCCAAGGTTCCAGCTTGCCATGATCGGGCACGCGCAAGGCTGCGACCAAGATCAGCTCTAACGCCGCGCGGTCAGGGGTGGCTCCGCCAGATACAAAGGCCTTGGCGGGATGCGACCGGCGGGCGGACAGAAAGGCAAAAGCCTCAGGATGGATAACAGGCATATGTTTTTTCCCTTCACACAGGTGCGCCCAGCGCGGCCCCTAGTCTAACGCCGGACAAATGCCTATACCATGCCATCCAAGCAAAAAGGCCCCCATGTCTACCCCGACCAAAGGCCAATGGTCCGCCCACGCCCTGCCAGGCGCCACCTTTGCCATGCACGTCACCCCGCGCGCCCGCAGCGCCAGCCTGACCCAAACGCCCGAAGGCACGTTCAAAGCCAGCGTCACAGCGCCGCCTGAAGACGGCCGCGCCACCGCCGCCGCGGCAGAGCTTTTGGCACATGCGCTCGGAGTGGCCAAAACCCGCCTGACCCTGATGCAAGGGGCCACTTCGCGCCGCAAACTCTTCCGGCTCGACGCATAACCGCCAAGACGTCGCTACCCCCAGCCCCCCTTTCATCTTGGCCCAAATACTCATTCCTACAGGGCCAAGCAGGATAAAGGCAGCCGTTCACAGGGCCGGATCACACCCGCCCCGCAGCGGCCGTGTCAAGGCCGCCAAACTCACCTTCTGCCGCCCCGCGGCGTCAAAATTCGCAAGTGCCAGCCAAGTCTGATAGGCCGTCCGCAGGCTTGGCCATTCGGTATCGATGATGGAAAACCACGCCGTATCGCGGTTGCGCTGGCGGTAGACGGTGGCTTGGCGGAAGATGCCCTCATAGGAAAACCCCAACCGCTGGGCAGCCCTGCGGCTGGGCCTATTGAGCGCATCGCATTTCCACTCATACCGCCGATAGCCTGCGCCAAAGGCCCAGTCCATCATCAAGAACATCGCCTCGGTCGCCATGCGCGACCCCGCAATTTCTGGCGACAGGTTTATGTGCCCAACCTCGATCGACCCCGAGGCGGGGGTGATGCGCAGATAAGACGCCACTCCACCACACAGCCCCGTGGCACGGTTGCGCAAGACGTAAAACAGCGGATCCAAGCCACAGGCCGTGCCTTCGGCCCAGCGGGCGTAGTCGGCGGGCGTATCAAAAGGGCCATAGGGCAGGTAATCCCACAGCCCGTCATGGCCCTCATAAGCGCGGTGCAAATCAGCCCCGTGACGGGCGGGGTCCATGCGTTCCAGTTGCACATAGGCCCCCGTAAGCGGCTCGCCCAAGGGGGGATGCGGCGGGGTCCAGTCGGGCAAAGGTGTTCCAAACTGCTTTGGCATTAGCCCCCCCTAGTCCCGGTGTCCCGGTTTGGTCCTCTCAATCCTTCGGCACAACCCGCAGCCGCAAATCGCGAAGCTGTTCGTTTAGGGGTTCCGAAGGTGCGCCCATCAGCAAATCTTCGGCGCGCTGGTTCATCGGGAACATGATCACTTCGCGGATATTCGCCTCATCCGCCAAAAGCATCACAGCCCGGTCGATCCCCATCGCACAACCACCATGCGGCGGTGCGCCGTATTTGAACGCCTTGACCATCCCGCCAAAGCGCTTGTCGACTTCACTGTTGGGATATCCGGCCAGCTCAAACGCTTTATACATGATTTCGGGCTTATGGTTGCGAATGCCGCCGGAAATCAACTCATACCCGTTGCAGGCAAGGTCGTATTGATAGGCATAAACGCTCAGCGGATCGCCCTGCAACGCCGCAAACCCACCTTGCGGCATCGAGAAGGGGTTGTGGGAAAAGTCAATCTTGCCCTCGTCAGTCTTCTCATACATCGGGAAATCGACGATCCACGCAAAGCGGAAGCTGTCAGTTTCGGCCAACCCCAATTCACGCCCAATCTCGTTGCGGGCCTTGCCTGCGAAAGATTGGAAGGCGTCAGGCTTGCCGCCCAAGAAAAAGGCCGCATCGCCAAGGCCAAGGCCCAGTTGCTGACGGATCGCCTCAGTCCGCTCAGGCCCGATGTTTTTGGCCAAGGGGCCAGCGGCTTCCGTGCCCGACCCATCCTCTGCCTCGCGCCAGAAGATATAGCCCATCCCCGGCAAGCCCTCTTTCTGGGCGAAGGCGTTCATGCGGTCGCAGAACTTACGGCTGCCGCCCTTGGGGGCGGGAATGGCGCGCACCTCGGTGCCCTCTTGCTCTAGCAGTTTGGCGAAGACGGCAAAGCCTGATCCGGCGAAATGCTCGGTCACGATCTGCATCTTGATCGGGTTGCGCAGGTCGGGCTTGTCTGACCCGTACCACAGCAAGCTGTCGCGGTAGGCGATCAGCGGCCAGTCGGTGGGCACGTT
>CAXNKP010000398.1:0-3184 GCA_964202815.1 Stagnihabitans sp.
AGCACGGGTCAGCAGGCGCTCTTGCTCTTCGGTCATGGGTTTGGGCGTATACATCCGTTCCAGCGTTTGCGCATCAGGATAGATAGCCGGATCTGACGAGATGGCCGGATCGACCAGCGCCGTGGCGGCCTTGTTGGCATTGGCATAGCCCGTGTAATCGGTGCATTTGGCCACCACGTCAGGGCGCAGCATATAGTCAAGGAAGGCATAAGCGCTGTCAGTGTTTTGCGCATCTGAGGGCATGCACCAGATGTCAAACCAAGCCGGCACGCCGGTTTTGGGCACGAAGTATTGCAGGTTCAATTCCACCCCGGCCTCTGCTGCGCGGGCCTTGGCCACGCCGTAATCGCCTGACCATGTGTTGGCCACGCAGATTTCCTTGTTGGGTAGGGCGGTCAGGAAGTTGGTGTTGTCAAAGGTCGTCACATATTGGCGGATCGGCGCAAAGGCTGCGACCATCTTGTCATAATCGGCAGGGCCTGCGTTTTCGGGCGCAATGCCCAGCCATGACAGAACCATAAAGCCAATGTCGGTGGGGCTATCCAGCAGGCTAATTCCGCAATCGGCCAGTTTGGCGGCGTTTTCGGGTTTGAACAAAACATCAAGGCTGGACAGATCCACCCCCGGCAGGCGTTCGTTGACCATGTCCATGTTGTAGGTGATGCCCACCGTGCCCCATGTGTAAGGTACGCCGTGCCGATTGCCCGCATCAAAGCCTTCGTTGATTTTCAACACGGCGGCATCCAGATTGCCCCAGTTCGTAAGGCGTGTGCGGTCGAGTTCTTGGTAGATGCCCGCTTTCAAAAACTGCGGCAGTTGCAGACCGGCTTGCAGCACCACGTCATAACCGGTGGATCCCGCCAACATCTTGGCCTGCATCTCTTCGGTGCTGGCATATAGGTCATAGACCACGCTGATGCCGGTTTCAGATTGAAAATCCTCTATCGTCGTCTCGCCGATGTAATCGGCCCAGTTGTAGACGTTCAAGCTGCCTGCAGCAGCATATGACGGGCGCACAAAAGGGGCAGCCAAGCCCAAACCAAGGCCAGACAGTATACGACGACGTGACAGATTCATTTCGCTCTCCCGGATGATGGCCTTTGGCCTGTTTTGCTTAAGCTTGCACAGCACCTTGGCTTTCGCCAAGCATTTCGTGATTGACCTGCGCAATTTGCCCCGCCGCAGGGGCTTGGGACAGGGTCATGACGGGCAAAATGCGGCGTAATCCATCATGATGGCGGCGCAGGCCGTATTCGAAGTCTGACAGATGGAAGCCCTCAAAGGCCGAAGACTGCATCGACTCATTTGACCAGATCGACAGTTGCTGATCCTCTGCCGAGGTTTCCCGATCGATCCGGTAGGCCAGATAGCGTGCAACACGCTGGGCGCGGGTTTCGTTCGGGCGGCGGTAGATGCGGCCCGTGACCCGCGTTTGGCCGGGGCCTACGGGGATTTCTTGGTAGAATTGGAACACTTCTGGCGTAAAGGAAAAGACGGCGTTGGGCCACAGGCCATAATAGGTCCAAGCCTTTTGCAGATGGGGTGGCAGATGCGGGGCAGGGGGGGCCAGTTTGGCGTAATTCTGCACTGACCAAAGCCGCCCCGGTACATCGCCAAAATAGCCCAAGGACAGGCTGGTGCCATCGGTTAAGGTCAGATCGCGGTAGGTGCGTCCGTATAGGTCTTGCAGGCCGGGGTGGGCCATGGGGACATGATAGCCCTCGTTGTCGACATCGCGCACAGATTTCCAATTGACGGGCAGATCGGTTGACCAATCGGGCACGGGCACAGGCAGCAGGTTTTCCAGATCATAGGCCGCAAAATCGCGCTCTACCAAGGCCAGCAGGGTCGCCACCGCAGGCTGCGGGCCGGGGTGAAAGCGCAGGAAAAGGAACCCGTGGAAAATCTCTAGCTCGATGGGTTTCAAGCCAAATTCACTGCGGTCCATTGCGCCAAAACTGGTGGGGGCGGCAGGCCCGCGCAGGGTTCCGTCGGTGTTATAGACCCAGCCGTGAAAGGGGCAGACAATCGCCCCCTTGCAGTGGCCCTGCGCCCCATCCACCACCCGTGCGCCACGATGGCGGCACAGGTTGTGAAAGGCCCGAACCACCCCGTCTTGCCCGCGCATCACCAAACCGCGCTCGCCCAGCATATCAAAGGCCAGCCAGTCGCCCGGGGCAGGAATGTCACAGATATGGCCCGCCAACTGCCAGTGGTTCAAAAACACTTGGTGCTTTTCCATCTCGAAAAGTTCGGGGCTGTGGTATGTCCACGCGGGCAGGCCACGGCGATCCCATTGGTTGGGTACGGGCAGGGTTTTAAAGGGCAGGTCGTTCATGGGGCCTCCTGAAATAGCTTTGGGATGAGGTCGCAAGATTTTGACTGGCCTGTCAATCAAAATCAGCCACATCCCGCAAAAGAGATCACTTTCCTGTTTTCTGCGCCGCCCTTTGCAGTACTGTGCCCCCAAACCGGAGAACCCATGACCCAAGTTTTGCAAGACCCGATCCCCCGCAAGATGAGCCGCGACACACGCCGCGCGCAACTTATCGAGGCCACGATCGAAACCTTGGCCCTGCGCGGCTATGCCCGCACCACCCTGACGGAAGTCGCCCATACCGCCGGCCTTAGCCACGGTTTGGTCAATTTCCACTTTGACACCAAGGAAAAGCTTCTGTCAGAAACCCTTTCCCTGCTGGCCGAGGAATATCGCGCCAATTGGCAAGCCTATCTGCACCGCGCAGGGGTTGACCCCGCAGCCCAACTCGCAGCCCTGCTGCTGGCCGATTTTGACCCCGCGATTTGCACCCAAGCTCGTCTTTCTGCGTGGTGCAGTTTTTGGGGTGAGGCGCAAAGCCGCCCTTTGTATCAGGCGCAATGCGGGGCCAATGATGCGGCCTATAACGCGTGCATCGCGCAGATTTGCGCAGACCTTCTGGCCCAAGGCGGCTACAGTGGCGATGCGGCCCGTGTGGCGCGGGTGCTGCGGGTGACAATCCAAGGGGTTTGGCTGGATATGATCACCACCGCACCGGATTACACGATTGAAGAGGGCCAAGCCACTGTGCACGCCTGTGCTGCCGCCTTCTTTCCGCGCCACTTCTCGGCGGCGGGCGTGATTTTGTAACGCCGCCTTTAGGTGTGAACCACCGTTGGTATTTTGACCCATACCACAGGGCGGGGC
>CAXNKP010000399.1:0-3177 GCA_964202815.1 Stagnihabitans sp.
TCGACACGGTTGATGATGCCAATCTGGCTGAATTCGAACATCGAGCCATAGATGCCGTCATTCATGAACACATGTTCATCATCGCGCACTGATTTCACCCGCGCTGCCACAGCGAAGGCATCCCCGCACAGGCCGCGCCCGGGTTCGCAGACCAAAGCCGGACGGTTTGCGCCAAAGCTTTCGCCCGTCACGCGGTCAATCGTCTCGAAGATCGAGTGGACATCCACACTGACACCGTCCTCGCGGTTGTTGGGAAAACCACCGCCCACGTTCAGGCGCGCAATCTTCACGCCCGCGTTGCGCGCAATCACTGCTGCTTCGCGGATGTAAGAGGCCCAAGCTTCGGGATCGGTGCATTGCGTGCCCGGATGGAAGGTGATCGAGGGCACAAAACCCGCATCCGCCACCGTCTTAAGCAACTCTGCCGCCAGTTCCGCCGTGGCCCCAAACTTGGCCCCAAAGTTATAGGCAGCGCCCGACACCGGCAGCTTGAAGCGCACGGAAATCTCGCAGCCTGCTGCGGGAACCATCTCGATCAACTTGGCCACTTCGCTACGGCTGTCGACCGACCAAGAAATGACTTTGCGTTCAATCGCAAAGGCAATCTCGGCGCGTGAGCGCACGGGGTTGTGGTAATGGATTGCTGCATCCGGATCCAGACGGCGGATCAGGTCAATCTCAAACGGTGAGGCGCAGTCAAACCCCTTCACACCGGCTGCGATCAGGTTTTCAACCACTTCTTCCGAAGGGTTGGACTTGACCGCATAGGTCACAAGGCCCGGAAATCCTTGCAGAAAACGACGGGCTGTCGCCTGCACGGCTTGGGGCGCAAAAAACAGCACGGGGTTCTCCGGCTGCTGATTGCGCAGGTATTCGGTCGGATTGGTCCAGATCGTTTTGGACAGTCCCATCGGCGTATTCCTTTCTGCCAACAAGATGCTTGTCCTTTCCCGTTGCCATAAAAATGGACAGGCAGGCTCGGCACAAGCTCGGTTTTTCCAACCAGGCCAGGTGCGTATGAGCCGCCCTTTTCCTGCAACTTAGGATGCTGCATATGCGTGACAACTTCACCGAACAAAACTATATATTTGTTTGAAAACTTCGTCATAATGACGAAAAAGGAAGGCATATTGTATGGATGACCTTGATCGCGGCATCATCGGCCTGCTCAGCGCGGATGCTCGGATATCTGTCGCCACTTTGGCGCGCCGCTTGAAGGTGGCGCGCTCTACCATTCAAGCGCGGCTAGAGCGGTTAGAGACGGGCGGCATCATTGCAGGCTATACGCTGAAACTGGGCGAAGAGGCGCGGCAGGGGCGGTTGCGCGCCTCGGTTTTGCTGACGATCGAACCGCGCGGACAGGCGGCTATCCTGTCGCGTTTGAAGGCAATCGCCGAGGTGGAGCGGGTCTTTACCACCTCTGGGCGCTTCGATCTTTTGCTGCAACTGTCAGCCCCCAACACGGCAGCACTGGATGATGTGCTGGATCAGATCGGCGCTATGGCGGGGGTGAAATCGTCCGAAAGCCTGATCCATCTTAGCACGCGAATCGACCGCGCCGTGTAACGCCGTTACAGCGCCATGGCCCCATCGGCCGGATTGGCAAAGTTGCGTTCGGGAAAGACCGAATACCAGTTCGGCCGCGAAGGATCGCGGTCATAGGCATAGCCGCCAAAGCGGCGGAAATGTTCGGCGTATTCGGCAACCTTCTCGCGGTCCAGCTCTACCCCCAGCCCCGGCCCCTTGGGCAAGGCGATGGACCCGTTCTTGTAGCGAAACGGCCCGCCTTTGATGATGTCGTCGGTCAAGTGGTGATAATGCGCATCTGCCGCAAATCCAATGTTGGGCAAGGACGCCCCCAGGTGCAGCATCGACGCCAGTTGGATGCCCAATTCCCCCGACGAATGCACCGAAGCGCCGTATTGAAAGGTTTCCAGCACCGTGCCCGCCTTATAGGCCTGCCGTAGCCCGCCCCAAAAGGTGGTGTCCAGCAAGACCACGTCGATCAGGTCTTGCCGGATCGACTGCGCCAATTGTTCAAAATTGACCACAACCGCATTGGTCGCCGTGGGGATCGGCACAAATTGGCGCAGACGGCGCATGCCTTCCAGCCCCCAGCAGGGGTCTTCGAAATAGTCGTTATTCAGATCTAGAATGGCGCGGCCAACATGGATCGCCTCTTCCACCGTCCAGACAGAATTAGGGTCAATCCGCAAACGATCGGTGGGGAAGGCCGCGGCGAGGGCGCGGTAAACCTCGATCTCATGGGCGGGGGGAAAGACGCCGGCTTTCAGCTTGTGGGTGGTAAAGCCGTGCTTGGATTTTAGGTCGCGGGCATGGGCGACGATCTCGTCAGCGGTGGTCTCGCCCCCTGCCCCTGTCGCGCCATTGCGGTGGCGAAAGAACAGGTACGAGGCGAAGGGGATTTCCTCACGCAGCGCCCCGCCCAAAAGGTCGCAGGCGCGGATGCCTAGGCTTTTGCCCGCCGCATCCATGCAGGCCATCTCAACCGCCGCGTGCAGTTGCGCGCGGGCATTGTACAGGCTGCCGACGGGGTTCATGATCTTCCAGCGCAACTGTTCCAGCTGCAAAGGATCATGGCCCAGCACATAGGGCTTTAACCCCAAAACCGCCGCCTCGGCCGAGGCCCCGCCACCCCCCATCTCGCCCAAACCTACAACGCCGTTGTCGCAGACCACTTCCACAATCGTGCGGATAAAGCGGCCCCAATGGGCCCCATTGGCATGGCGCAAAGGGGCTTCCAAAGGCACCGCAACCGTGGTGGCGCGCAGGTCGACGATTTTCATGAGGTTTCTCCAAACCGGTAAGCGGGCAGGCCACACGCGCCGACATCCAGCGCAAAAAGGCCACCGTCGTGGGGATGTGCGGCCAGATGGTCGCCCGTCAGGGTGAATCGGGCCGAGGTGACATAGAGCGTGGCAAGATCAGGCCCGCCAAAGGCACAACTGGTGGGCCACAGGCAGGGCAGGTCGACCACGGCCTCAACCGTGCCGTCAGGCGACAGGCAGGTCAGGCAAGCGCCGCCCGCCACCCGCGCCGTCCAAAGGCGGCCTTGGGCATCAAGGCAAGACCCATCAGGAAAGCCGCGCGCAAAGCCAGAATTCAGCGTGCTGCGGCCTGAAAGCTGCCCCCCTGCCCCGATGTCGTAGCGGTAGA
>CAXNKP010000400.1:0-3174 GCA_964202815.1 Stagnihabitans sp.
CCCCCGGCACACAGATCGGCAACCCCGCCAGCAGCACGGCCATCCGAGCGACATTGCGGTTGTCCTCGCCCGCCTGATTGGCGCAGCCATAGATCACATCATCAAGCGCAGCCCAATCTAGCCCCGGATTGCGCGCCACAAGCGCCGCGCGGGGCCGCGCCGCAAGATCATCGGCCCGCACCGGCGACAAGCCGCCAGCAGAGCGGCCAATGGGGGTGCGAATGGCATCGCAAATAAAGGCGGCGGTCATAGGTTTGCTCCGTTGGATGAGGCTTTTTTGCTTTGGTGGGGCCCGTCGGCCTGCGCCAGGTCTTGGGATGCGCCGCCCAAGGCACAAGACACCACGCCCACCTGGATCAGATCTGCGGTTCTGTCGCTATCACAGCCCAGAACACCCGCCAGCACCGCGCGGGCATACTCGCCCCGCAGCGGCAGAGGATGGGGGATTTTTAAGATATTGTCTAGCTGGGCTGCCAGTCTATGCGTCGGACGGATCAGGGCCATCGGCCCAAGGGTCGGATGCTCTTGCCGCTGGATCACGCCGCGTTCGGTGACGTTGGGGCTTTCAGGCGCCTCGGCGACTGTTTTGACACGGCCCGCCGGGACACTGGCGCGACTGCGATAGCAGATGATCTCGACGATGATCCGCAACAAGCCATCGCGGTGCAGTGCGCGCCGGGGGGAATTGACAAAGCTTGGGTCGAGGGCACGAACGGGGCGGCTGATCACTTGGTCGCAGAAATCGACAAACAAGCGATCATTTGCAACCGCCAGCGCGCAGATGCCATCCGTGTTGTTGAAGATATGATAGCGCACGGACCCTGCCTCGGCATCAAGATAGCCTGTGCCGACATTGATAAACATATTCAGCGACCACTCCAGCCGGGTTACGTCTACATATTGGCCAACGCCTAAGTCACGGTATTGGCATAAAGCGGCAAGAATGGCCTGGGTCGCCATCATGCCCGCCGCCACATCGGTGAGGGCGACGCACGGGCGGTTCGGCGGGCCGTCTTTCTCGCCTGGGTCGACATCAGCCCGCTTTCGGCCTGCATGATAAAGTCATAGCTGGGGCGGCCGCGCTCTGGCCCGGTCTGCTCTGGCCCTGTCTGCTCTGGCCCGGTCTGCTTTGTCCCAGTCTGCTTTGTCCCAGTCTGGCTGTAGCCCGAGATCGAGCAATAGACGCTGCCTAGGCTGATGGCGCGGATCGTCTCATAGACCACGCCCAGACGGTCCAGCGGCGCGGTGCGGAAATTCTGCACCAAGGTGTCGGCCCTAGCTGCCACACCCAGGACAATCTTTCGTCCCTCGGTGCTTTTCAGGTCAAGGGCCAGGCTCTGCTTGCCACGACTGACGCCAAGGTCATGGGTACTGACGCCTTTGTAATTGGGCATCGACCAAGCACGGGTGTCATCGCCGCACTGAATGTTTCCGATCTTCCAGACCTCGGCGCCCAAATCCGCCAATCTCATCGTAGCCTTGGGCCCGGCAATGACGCGGGTCAGGTCGGGCACCTTTAACCCTGCCAGTGGCAATGTCTTTGCGGTCATCAAAGGGGCTCCTGGACGATACATGGGCCTGAAAGGCCTGTATCAACAGCTTTAGGCAAATGGCAATCCACGGCATGGTCAGGGGGATATCGATCATATTGCACTCACGGGAAGGCCGCAGCGCCTTTCGCAACTGGCTTTCGACAGGTACTGTAGAGACTTGGCGCAAAGTTATCAGCCACCAGGCAGGAGACTTAAACCGCTGTTATTTCATCTGACGGTTGCGATGGCCCCTATGCAGGTTCGAGTCTAGCCAACACCAATGAGTTTCATCCGGGGTCCGGCGCGGGAAGCCGATCGCCAATGATCCCAGCACTATAGGACACATCTGAAAGGCCTACGAGGCGTCCCTGTCGACCGACTTGGGCGATTGCGGCATCGCGTTCTTGCCACAGACGCAATCCACCTTTGACGCATACGGACTGACCTTGCCAGAGTTTGTCAGAGACCAGTCTGAGATGGGTGCAGGGCATGGTAAGCTCGATGATTTCCGACACATGAATGCGAAATTCGGACTGCGTGCATTAAATGCCTACTTCGATACGCTCAAACGCAGAGCGAAATCTCAATGCCCAACCAAGACTAAATTCGACGCGCGGCTAGTGTTCCCTCTGTGCGGTTGGGGTAAAAGCATTTTCATGTCGGAAAACCCGTCACATCCGTCACGGCCCCCGGCGTAGCCTTACGCATCGTCAGCATGAGATTGGACACAATCGCCCAAGCTTAGCGCGCCAAGGGCAAAGCAAGTTTACGGTGAACCACCTCCATGACAAAGCGTGAGCGTACCCCTTTCAGCTCTATCCCATCCGTCAGGCGTTGGTAAAAGGTATCATAGGCGGTCATATCGGGCACCACGACCCGCAGCATGTAATCTGAAAGGCCGCCAAGGCGTAAAACCTCGATCACTTCGGGAAAGCTTGCGACCACGGCCATGAACGCGTCGCGCCAGACGGGTGTGTGGTTCATAGCTTCGATCTCGCACAGAACCGTCAGGCCCAGCCCCACTTTGCGCGGATCGACCAAGGCCACGCGGTGGGTGATAATGCCTGCCGCCTCCAGCTTTTGCACGCGCTTCCAGCAGGGGGTTTGGGACAGGCCCACCTTATCGGCCAAGGTGGCGATGGGCAGGGTGGCATCGCGCTGCAATTCTGTCAGGATCTTGCGGTCGATCTGGTCCAGATCTTTTTCCATCGCCCTATGCCGAGATAAAGTCGCGCACAAAGGCGCTGGCGGGGCGAGCGCGTATGTCTTGCGGGCGCCCCACTTGCTCGATACGGCCCATCGACATCACCACAACCAGATCCGCCAGTTCCATCGCCTCGTCCTGGTCATGGGTGACAAAGATTGTGGTCAATCCGGTGGTGTCGTGAATATCGCGTAGCCCTTGGCGCAGGTCTTTGCGCACCCGTGCATCCAACGCGCCAAAGGGTTCGTCCAACAACAGCATACGCGGCTCAATCGCCAAGGCCCGCGCCAAGGCCACGCGCTGGCGTTGGCCGCCAGAAAGCTGGCTGGGATAACGCGCGCCGATGTCGGGCAACTGGATCAGCTCCAGCAGTTTGGTGACACGGGGGGCAATTTCGGCAGCAGGGGGGCGGGTGGTGCGCGGGCGGGCGCGCAGGCC
>CAXNKP010000401.1:0-3165 GCA_964202815.1 Stagnihabitans sp.
CATCAGGCCCACCAGGATAGCAATCGCAAAGGCCAGCGCGATAGCCAACAGCCACGGCACGCCCGCGACATAGGCAAAGATCATCGCGAAGGGTGCAACCACATAGACAGACCCGACCGACAGGTCGAACTCGCCCGCAATCATCAACAGGCCCACCCCCAGTGCGATCAGACCAAAGTTCGGAATGGCTCGCAGCACAAGTGATGTGTTGGGCGAGGATAGGAAATTGAAATCGCCCCCAAACAGCAGCCCCGCCAGAATGCAGCCGGCCAGCAAGACCGATGTGACCACGAAAACTGGTCCTGCGGGATGGTTACGCAGTCGAGTTGCCCAACTTTTGGCGGCGTAGCGGCGGGCGACATCGGGCTCGTTGCTCGTGCTCATGACACCTCCCGGCGCGAAACAAGGTTGTTCAGCACCACCGCCAGAATGATTACCGCCCCCAGAATGCCCTTGAATACCGTCTCGGGGGCGTTGATCAGCACCAGAACGTTGTCGACACAGTCGATAAGCGCGGCCCCCAGGATCATGCCCAGGATCGTGCCGCGCCCCCCGTAAAGACTGACGCCACCAACCACGGCGGCGGCGATGGCCTTCAGTTCAAGGCCGCTGATCGTGGCATAGGACGGCTCTATTTCGGTGATGCGAGTTGCTTGAAGCAATCCAGCAAAGCCGGCAGTGACGGCGCAGATGACAAAGGCGATCAGCTTGGTTCGCTTGACATTGACACCAATACTGATGGCCGCATTCCTATTGCCGCCTGCGGTGAAGATGTGGTTACCAAGCCGGTGTCGGTTCAGGATTAGATAGCCTGCAAATGCCACCAGACCCAGCCAGAACAGTTGGGCATAGAAAGGCCCGCCAGCATGCCCGGTCATTACCGCCTTGAACGCCATTGGCGAGACGAACAGTATGCTGTCCGGCAGGTCCGTCTCCGGATTGACCGATACAAAGCGGACCGCACCCCGCAGAAAGAACATCATACCTATGGTTGCAATGAAGGACGGGATGCCCAGCCAGCACGTGATAAACCCGTTGATCAGGCCAATCAGGATCGCAACCGAGAACCCGATCGCCAGTGCAACCGCCAATGGAAACGCCAGTTCACCTACCGTCAGTGCGATGACAAAGGCGACCAAGGTAAAGGTACCTGCAATAGATATGTCAAACTCGCCGGCAATCATCAGCAGGCCAACCCCGATCGCCGCAATCGCCGTGATCGGCACCTGCTGGGACAACACCGACAGATTGCCATAGGTAAAGAACTTGAATTCCCCACCGGTGATCATCGTCCAGATCGCCAAAGCTGCCAGAAAGCCGATCGTGACAGCCACGATGCTCACCGCCTGATAGGCCTTGAACCGAGCCCACAGGCCAGACTGATCCCGATAGCGTCGGCCCGCGCGATCCGCGTTGGTCTCCACCGCTTCACTCCCATCAAGGTCTGATCTGACTTGGGCTGGCGCAGATGATCCTGCGCCAGCCCGGCTTTTCACTCACATGCGAATCTCAGCGATAGGTCCCGCCCCACTTGAGCGCGAGCGCCCCGTTTTCGGCGTCGATCAGGTTGTTGCCGGTGTCAAAGTCTACAGCCTTCAGGCCGTAGCGCTTTTCATAGGCGGCAAACATGACCGGCAAATAGCCCTGCCAGAAGGGCTGCTGGTCCATCGTGCCAACGGTGGTGCCGGCCATGATGTTTTCCATGATCTTGGGGTTGGTATCAAAACCGCCGTTCGGTAATCCATCCCGCCCAGCTTCGATTGCCGCATCGGGAATGTTGGTGGTCGGCGTGGTTCCAAGCCCGACGGCGCAGGTGATCTTGGGGTTGGCAACCAGCGCCTGGCTGATGATCGTCAGCGCTTCGGCGTCAACGGTTCCGGTTCCGATGATTTCCGAGGTGATGCCCGCGGGTTCCAGCGCCGACTGCACACCCTGCGCCCGTTCGATGGCATAGGTCAGTTCCGGGAATTCGACCGGCAACAGGCAATGGTCGCCCGCCTTGAGGCCATAGTGGTCGATCATCTTCTGACCGATGATCTTGCCCGATGCGATGAAGTCCTGACCCACGAACGAATCCCGCGCGTTGCCAGCGGCGCCCATCGGATCGTCGATGTTCTGCACGATCACGATAAGACCGGCGTCCTTTGCCTTCTTGATCGCCTCGTCAAGGGCATCCGGAACCGTGATGGTCGGAATGACCGCATCCTGACCTTCGGCAATCGCCGTTTCGATCAAGTTGGCGGCACGCGCGGCGTCACCGTCGGCATTCACATAGGTCAACTCGACATTGAACAGGCGGGCCGCCTCTTCAGCGCCAAACTGCATGGGCTGAAAGAAGGTCGCACCAGAGCAGCAGTGTTGGATGAAGGTGACTTTGACAGGCTCAAGCTCTTGAGCCGCTGCCGGCACTCCCGACAAGGCCATTGCAACGCATGCAGATGCAAAAGCTGCCTTAAACAGGTTTAGTTCTTTCATTGTGGATCCTCCCAGATCGTTCTCTCCCGAGACACGACAGGCGACAACGCGTAACCTAGGAAATGCCTGCCTTGTCGATGTGAACATCTCAGACAAATCTTTGTCAAACAAATTCAGACATCCAACTACCGTGGTGCGAAAGCACCGAAATTATTTTCTTGCGAAACCACCCACTCCGGCTGCAATCTGACAGATGTCGACCCCGCTTCCACCAATGGATGCCTTGGCATGAACACATCGATCATCTCCCGTGTCGAATTGACCGAGTTCAGCTTCGATGTTGTGAACCTCGGGGCTTCCGGGGGCAGCCGCTCGGGGTCGCAGCATCGCGGCGGCACGCCTGGCGGTGCGGTTGGTTACGCCAAGGGCCAGGTGACATCGGTCTCGCGCTATGCGGTGGTCATCGAGACCAGCGACGGCTGCCGTGGCGAATATGTGACCCATTACGTCGGCACCAAAAGCGCCCTCGCACAAAGCCTGATGCTTGCCCCCCTGCTGCTGGGCCGCGATGCCGAAGCGCGTGAAGGTCTTTACGATGACATGAAGCGCGAATTGCGCCAGTACGATCACATGGGCCACGGCCCCATTGACATTGCGCTTTGGGATCTGGCCGCCCGCAAGTATGGCACATCGGTCGCGCGGCTTCTGGGCGGTTACCGCACGCGGATCCCGGCCTATGCCTCGACCTAT
>CAXNKP010000402.1:0-3163 GCA_964202815.1 Stagnihabitans sp.
GGGCCAAGGTCAATGCCACGATCCCCAAAACGATCGAGCCAGAGGCGCTGACTTTGGAAGAGGCCTTGGCGTTGATTGCTGAAAAGGCAGGCAAAGCGGCCGCCAAAAAGCCCGCGCGCAAAGCGGCAGCGGCCAAACCAAAGGCCGCCTCAAAGCCAAAGGCGGTTGCCGCAAAGACAACTGCGGCCAAGACGACTGCAGCTAAAGCTCTGACGAAAAAGCCTGCTGTCAAGAAAACACCCGCCAAAAAACCCTCAGCAAAAGCGGTGGAAACCTAAGCCCTGATCATACCCCAAGGGCGCGCCGTTCAAGGTTATCACCATCTCGGGCGCGAATTTGGCCGAAAAGGCGATGATCTCGCGTGCAGAGCTTGTTTGCACGGTGTGGGGTTTAAGCGCCTCGGTTTGGCTGACAAAGATACGGAGCGAATTTGACGGTCGTGGGGCCCCGCTGTTTTTGTTGATTGACGAGTCAATAAACTTAACGCTAGCGTCAAAAGTCAGCTCTTCAGAAGCCCCTTAAAGGACAGCATGCCAAAGCTTGGGATGGAGCCTATACGCAAAGACGCGCTCGTCAAAGCCACGATCACCGAGATCGGGCGGACGGGGTCTTTGGACGTGACGGTCAGCCAGATTGCCAAGCGTGCGGGCATGTCCAGCGCGCTGGCGCATCACTATTTCGGCTCAAAGGAAGACATGTTCTTGGCCGCGATGCGCCATATTATGACGATTTATGGAGCCGAGGTGCGCGGGGCTTTGGGGGTGGCACAAACCCCCATGGCGCGGATTGATGCGATTGTGGTGGCCTCATTCAGCCCGACCAATTTCAGGCGCGAAGCGGTGGGGGCTTGGCTGAACTTTTGGGTTTTGGCCCAAACCGTGCCACAGGCCAAGCGCTTGGTCGCCGTTTATCAGCGGCGGTTGAAATCGAACCTGCTGGTCGGGCTGCGGCCCTTGGCAGGCGCGCGGGCCGAAGGTATCGCCGAAGGCTTGGGCGCTCTGATCGACGGGCTTTATCTGCGCCAAGTTCTGCGCCCCGGTGCGCCGGATGGCGCGGCAGCGGCGCAGATGGCGCGGGATTATCTGGCGGCGCATTTGCCCTCAGCCCCGCAGGACCACAACAGATAGGGTCGTTGACCCCAAGACAGCAAAGGCGCACCGCAAGGGGCGAAGGGATATGCAGGCAGAGTATGTGATCATCGGTTCAGGTTCGGCAGGGTCGGCTTTGGTTTACCGCTTGGGGGCCGCGGGCCACCGTGTGATTGTGATCGAGGCGGGCGGTACCGATGCAGGCCCCCTGATCCAGATGCCTGCGGCTTTGTCCTACCCTATGAACATGCCGCGTTATGACTGGGGTTTTCATTCCGAACCCGAACCGCATTTGGGCGGGCGGGTACTGGCCACACCGCGCGGGCGGGTGATGGGCGGATCGTCTAGCATCAACGGCATGGTCTATGTGCGCGGCCATGCCCACGACTACGACACATGGGAGGCGATGGGGGCCCAAGGCTGGGCCTATGCCGATGTGCTCCCCTATTTCAAACGCATGGAAAACTGGCACGGCGAAGATGGACAGCCGTCCGCCTTTCGCGGCACCGATGGCCCGCTGCACATCACCCGTGGGCCGCGCAACAACCCGCTGTTTGACGCCTTTGTCACCGCAGGCCGCCAAGCGGGCTACAACACCACCGCCGATTACAACGGCGAGGCCCAAGAAGGCTTTGGCGCGATGGAGGCGACAATCTGGAAGGGTCGGCGCTGGTCGGCGGCCAATGCCTATCTTAAGCCTGCGATCAAACAGGGCAATGTGCAGCTTTACCACGCTTTGGCCCGCAAAGTGCTGATCGAGGATGGCCGCGCCGCGGGGGTCGAGGTGCAGCGTGGCGATAAGATCGAAGTGATCCGTGCCGCGCGCGAAGTGATCGTGGCGGCATCTGTCATCAACACGCCGAAAATCCTGATGCACTCAGGGATTGGCCCTGCCGCCCACTTGGCCGAGATGGGGATTGGCCTTATCGCCGACCGCCCCGGGGTGGGGGCCAATCTGCACGACCATCTGGAACTGTACCTGCAATTCGCCGCAAGCCAGCCTGTCACGCTGTACAAATACTGGAACCTGTGGGGCAAGGCGCTGATTGGGGCGCAGTGGATGTTGACGGGCAAGGGCCTTGGCGCGTCCAACCAGTTTGAAAGCTGTGGCTTTATCCGTTCGCGCGCGGGGATCGACTATCCCGACATCCAGTATCATTTCCTGCCGATTGCGGTGCGTTATGATGGCAAAGCCTCAGCCCACGGGCACGGGTTTCAGGTGCATACGGGGCCGATGCGGTCGCGGTCACGCGGGGCGGTGACGCTGCGGTCAGGCGATCCTTTGGCACCGCCGAAGATTGTGTTCAACTACATGTCCGACCCAAGCGATTGGCAGGATTTTCGCACAGCCATTCGCCTGACGCGCGAGATTTTCGCACAAGATGCTTTTAAACCCTATGTCAAATCTGAAATCCAACCGGGGTCTGGTGTGCAGTCGGATGAGGATCTGAACGACTTCATCCGCGCCCATGTGGAAAGCGCCTATCACCCCTGCGGCACGGCCCGCATGGGGCGGCGCGACGATCCGATGGCTGTGGTTGACCCCGAGCTGCGGGTGATCGGGGTCGAAGGATTGCGCGTGGTCGACAGTTCTATCTTCCCGCAGGTCACCAACGGCAACCTAAACGGTCCGTCGATCATGACGGGCGAAAAGGCCGCTGACCACATCTTGGGCAAAGGCATGCTGGCGCGGTCAAACCAGCAGCCTTGGATCAACCCCAACTGGCGCACGTCGCAGCGCTAGGCTGTGGCGGCTTGGTCAGCCAAGCGCTCAAACAGGGTCGTGACGATCTTGTGCGCTTCGCTTTCGCGCTGTTTGACGATCCGCGCCGCGAGGCCACTTGCCTCCATCGTGCCGCTCCACGCAAGGGTTTGGGCCCCATCGGGGCCAATCTGTGGTGTCACGTCCAGCCCGATCATCACACTGCCGCCAAAGCGGTGTTCTGCCAGAATATCGACACGGCTTTTGGCTTCGTCGCCCATATCGCGAAGCGTCAATTTTCCCGAGAGCTTAAGGATGAGCACCCCGATCCGCCGCTGGAAAGAAAAGAGGACCTGGCCTGATGCCCGCTGGG
>CAXNKP010000403.1:0-3159 GCA_964202815.1 Stagnihabitans sp.
TTGCAAGACGGCATCGCGCAGCAAAATGGTCTCTAGCGCGAGGCGCGCTTCTAAAACCTGATGGATGGTCATGTCGTCAAAAGCCGCAACCCGAAAGCCACGGCTGCTGTCGGCGGCCAAAATCCCTTGGGCATGCAGGATCTTCAAAGCCTCGCGGATCGGCGCGCGGCTGACGCCGACCCGATCAGCGATTGCCGTTTCTGTCACCCTTTCGTCCGGCTCTAAAAGGCCAGAGGCGATGGCCCGTGCCACAGCATCGGCAATCGTTTCCGCAAGAGTTATGCGCTTTGGAATTCGAAATAGGTCGACTGTAACATCCGTTGCAACCTGCATCCGCATTCTCCTTTTAATCGACAGAACACCAAATTCATGGCTTATACGGAAGTGGCTGCTTAACAGGTGTGAAGGTCTGACGCCAGTTGCAATAGTTCAAACCGATGATCAAAAAAGCCCCGTGGCGCGCTGGCGCATCCGGGCCCGGCACGTGCCAAGGCCGGACCTTCCGCCACGGCAGGGGTAAGGGGCAACAACGGACCAAGCGGCGCTTGGGTGCAAGCCTCACTCAAACGCTGCGAGGATCGCCTATCCCCCTACCCAACCCGCCCCCTACGCTCTATATTGTTCTTAAACCACACAGGAGGACGCGATGTTTTTGTTTGATCGCCGCAAGATGGACATGGTCGCGCCTGACAAGGCCCTGCCCGGTCGCACCACCCCGTTGCCTACGGCAGAGCGGCACTTTTTGTCAGGGATTGCGCTGAAATCTCCCGTTCCGGATGGCTTTGACCAAGCCATGTTCGGCATGGGTTGCTTTTGGGGGGTAGAGCGCAAGTTTTACAACCTTTCGGGCGTTTGGCTGACCATGACAGGCTATGCGGCGGGGTTTACGCCCAATCCGACCTATCAAGAAACCTGCACCCAACTGACCGGCCATAACGAGGTGGTGCGGGTGATCTTTGACCCTGCGGTGATCAGCTACGAAGCCCTCCTCAAAACCTTTTGGGAGGGGCACGACCCCACCCAAGGCATGCGCCAAGGCAATGATGTGGGATCTACCTATCGCTCGGGGATTTATCCCTATTCGCCCGAACAAGAGGCTGCAGCCAAGGCCAGCAAACTGGCCTATCAAGGGGCCCTGTCGGCCAAGGGGTACGGTGCGATCACCACCGAAATCCTGCCTGCTCCGGTGTTTTACTATGCCGAGGATTACCACCAGCAATATCTTGAGAAAAATCCCAACGGCTATTGCGGTGTGGGCGGCACTGGGGTGACCTGTCCGATCGGGCTTAAGGTGCAAGCCTAAGTCTTGACCCTGCGGCCATCCCGGCCTATCGCCCCCCTGACATCTGCAGCACAAAGGCTTGGCCCATGCCCACGTTCACCGCCCTCACCTCGCTGACCGGCGAGGATGCCGCAAATGCCTTGGCCGAAGCCCTTGAAAAGCTAACCCCCGAACCCGTAGGCGTCGGCGTGTTCGAGATTGAAGACGACTCTGGCCTTTGGGAGGTCGGCGCCTATTTCGTCGAGCCGCCGGATATGATCATGCTGGAAGTGCTGGCCTTGGCCTTTAATGCCAAGCCCTTTGCCGTGTCCGAACTGCCCGAGGTCGACTGGGTCGCCAAGGTGAAGCGCGAGCTGTCGCCTGTCGAGGCGGGGCGGTTTTTCGTTTACGGCAGCCATGATGCCGACCTTGTGTCCGCCGTTCTGGCCCAAGGCGACCGCGTGGCCCTGCTGATCGAGGCGACCGTGGCCTTTGGCACCGGCCACCACGGCACCACGCTGGGCTGTTTGCGCGCGTGGGACAGGCTTTACGACGCCGGCCTGCGCCCTGCCAAAGTGGCCGATATCGGCTGCGGCACGGCGGTGCTGGCGATGGCGGCGGCAGCGGTTCTGCCCGATGCGTTGATCATTGCGTCAGACATTGATCAGGTGGCTGTCGATGTCGCCGAGGCGAATGTGTCGGTCAACGGCTTAACAGGCCGCATTGCGTGCCTGGAAGCGGCAGGCTTTGCCCATCCGCAGATCAAAGCGGCAGCGCCCTTCAATCTGATCTTCGCCAATATCCTCAAAGGCCCGCTGATCGAACTGGCCCCCGCCATGGCGCAGAACTGTGCGCCCAAGGGCTTGGTGATCTTGTCAGGTCTGTTGGTGGTGCAGGCTGAAGCGATTACCGCGGCCTATGTGGCCGCAGGCTTTACCCCCGTCTCGCGCGAAGATCTGGGCGAATGGTCGGCCTTGGTCTTGCAGCACGCCTAAAACAAAAGGCCGCTGCAACGCGCAGCGGCCAAACGTTCTGGCCAAAAGACAGGCTTAGCGGCCGATCATTTCGATATCGCCGCGGCATAGGCCGATGTCGTCAAGCTCGCGATTGCTTAGGCGATTCAGAGATTTGCGTGTGATGCGGGCCGAATTCCAAGCCTGCACGGCTTCGACCGCAACCCCCACGGATTGAACGAAGCGGTACAGGGTAACAGCGCCAAACGGCGCTACAGAAGATGTCTCAAAGCTGGACATTGCAGGAGTCCTTTCCAAACTGCAGAAATATGAAGCGGCATTCCGCTTCCGATGCTTAGGAAATAGACTTGCTGCAGGTGCAAAGCAAGAAGGCCTGCTGCAAGGCCGCCTTGCACGGCACGCATGGCTGGGCGTCACGTCTTTGTATTGTTTTTGTTAAGTAATTTTAAAAATATGATCCCACATGTCGCTTGCCCTTCCCGACCTGCCGTTTTCTGCACCTGCACAGTCGCCCATAAGTGTGGCGAAAGCGCTTGGCGGATGTTCTCTTTTCGTGCTATGAATGCAGCACCAAGAACAAGGGGATAAAGATGCGGGTGCTGGGGATTGATCCGGGCTTGCGCAACCTCGGCTGGGGGGTGATTGACGTGGTGGGTGCGAAAATCACCCATGTCGCCAATGGCATCTGCCATTCTGACGCCGATGATGGCGCGCTGGCCCAGCGCTTGGTGTCGCTGCACACCCAGTTGACCGAAGTGCTGCGCACCTATGCCCCCGATGCGGCGGCGGTCGAGCATACGTTTGTCAACAAAGACGCTGTGGCCACGCTGAAACTGGGCCAAGCGCGCGGCATTGCCTTGCTGGTGCCCGCGCAAGCAGGGCTGGTGATTGGCGAATATGCCCCTAATGCGGTGAAAAAGGCCG
>CAXNKP010000404.1:0-3148 GCA_964202815.1 Stagnihabitans sp.
AGAAAACTGACCCTCGAGAGTATTTGGACCAAGATGAATGGCAAATAGGGCCTATCTAGACTGGAATGCCACCACCCCACTTTGTGCTGAGGCGCGTTCGGCCATGGGCGCGGCGATGGATGTGGTGGGCAATCCATCCTCGGTGCATGCCGAGGGGCGGGCAGCGAAAGCCTTGATTGAACGCGCGCGCGCGCAGGTGGCAGCCGCTTTGGGGGCCGAGGGGGCAGACATCGTCTTCACCTCGGGGGCGACTGAGGCTGCAGCCATGGCTTGCGCGGGGCGGGGGTTGCACTGTTCCGGGGTGGAACATGATGCGGTGGCGGCTTGGTGTGTGGGCGATCTTATCACCGACAGCGAGGGCAGGGTGGACGTGCCTGACCCCGCCGGCAGCGTTTTGCAACTGGCCAATTCTGAAACGGGTATCTTGCAAGACCTGCCTGAAGGCCTCGCTGTGTCAGACCTCACACAGGCCTTTGGCAAAGTGCCTTTGGCCTTCAATTGGCTGGGGTGCCAGATGGGCTTGGTGTCTGCCCATAAGCTGGGCGGGCCCAAGGGCGTTGGGGCTTTGATCTTGCGGCGGGGGGTGGATTTTGATCCGGTTCTCAAAGGCGGGGGCCAAGAGATGGGCCGCCGCGCGGGCACCGAAAACCTGATTGGCATAGCTGGATTTGGTGCAGCAGCACAGGCCGCGGCACGGGATTTGGCCGATGGCGTTTGGGACAGGGTGGCCGAACTTAGAAATACTCTAAATCAGGCGTTGTCCTCGCAGGGGTTTAATACTATTTCTGTCGGGAATAGCGTGGCGCGTTTGCCGAACACCCTTTGTCTGATCGCCCCCAACTGGAAAGGTGAGACGCAGGTGATGGTGATGGACTTGGGCGGCTTTGCCATCTCGGCAGGGTCGGCCTGTTCCAGTGGTAAGGTGCGTGCAAGCCGCACCTTGCAGGCGATGGGCTATGACGCGACTTTAGCAGGCCAAGCGATCCGTATCTCGCTGGGGCCTGTGACGACTGAAGAAGAGGTTCTGCGCTTTGCCGAGGCGTGGGGTCGTGATTATAAGCGGATCTTGCAAAGGTCAGCTTAAGGAACGCGCCGCAAGGCATTGAGAGTGAAGGATAAAACCATGGCCAATCTTGATGTGGACCTGCCCTTGCTAGATGTGCGCGAGGGCGTGGACCGTGAGACGATTGAAACCGTGGCCGCTATGGGGGCCTATAAATACGGTTGGGCCACCGATATCGAAATGGACTATGCCCCCAAGGGCCTGTCGGAAGAGATTGTCCGTTTGATCAGCAGCAAGAATGGCGAACCAGAGTGGCTTCTTGACTGGCGCTTGGCCGCCTATCGCCGCTGGTTGGGCATGGAAGAGCCGCATTGGGCCATGCTGCATTACCCTGCCATCGACTACCAAGACCAATTTTACTACGCGACCCCGCGCAGCATGGCTGTGAAGCCCAAATCGCTGGACGAAGTGGACCCCAAGCTTTTGGCCACTTATAAAAAACTAGGGATTCCGCTGAAAGAACAAGCGCTTCTGGCGGGTGTAGAGGCGCCCGAAGGCGAGCGGCGGGTGGCGGTGGATGCGGTGTTTGACTCCGTTTCCGTTGGCACGACGTTTAAGGCAGAACTGGCCAAAGCGGGGGTGATTTTCTGTTCCATCAGCGAGGCGGTCAAAGAGCATCCCGATTTGGTGCGCAAATATCTGGGGTCGGTTGTGCCGCCGACGGACAACTTCTTTGCCACGCTCAACAGTGCGGTCTTCTCTGACGGGTCGTTCGTCTATATCCCGCCCGGCACGCGCTGCCCGATGGAACTATCGACCTATTTTCGCATCAATGCCGAAAACACCGGCCAGTTTGAACGCACGCTGATCATCTGCGATCGCGGCGCCTATGTGTCTTATCTTGAGGGCTGCACCGCGCCCAAGCGCGACACCCACCAATTGCACGCCGCCGTGGTGGAGCTGGTGATTCTAGAAGACGCCGAGGTGAAATATTCCACCGTGCAAAACTGGTATCCGGGCGACGAACAGGGCCGGGGCGGGATTTACAACTTTGTCACCAAACGCGCCGATTGCCGCGAGGCGCGGGCCAAGGTGATGTGGACGCAAGTGGAAACCGGGTCTGCGATCACGTGGAAATACCCCTCTTGCATTCTGCGCGGCGATGACTCCCAAGGTGAGTTTTATTCCATCGCCATCGCCAACAACGCCCAACAGGCCGATACTGGCACCAAGATGATCCACTTGGGCAAGCGCACCAAGTCGCGCATTGTCTCCAAGGGTATCTCGGCGGGGCGCGCACAAAATACCTATCGCGGCTTGGTGTCCATGCACCCCAAGGCCGCCGACAGCCGCAATTACACCCAATGCGACAGCCTGCTGATCGGGGATCAGTGCGGTGCGCATACCGTGCCCTATATCGAGGTGAAAAACACCTCGTCGCGCGTCGAACACGAGGCCACCACCTCGAAGGTGGATGAGGATCAGTTGTTTTACTGCCGCTCGCGCGGGATGAGCGAGGAAGAAGCCGTGGCCTTGGTGGTGAACGGCTTTTGCCGCGAGGTGCTGCAAGCCCTGCCCATGGAATTTGCCATGGAGGCGCAAAGCCTTGTGGCCATCAGTCTTGAAGGATCGGTGGGCTAAGCCCACCTTTACGAAATGCCCGCTATGCCCCGCTTTAAGGACAAGAAGAATGCTTGAGATCAAGAACCTGCACGTGAAACTGGAAGAAGAAGATAAGCAGATCCTCAAAGGGGTGACGCTGTCGATCGGCGCGGGCGAGGTGCATGCGATCATGGGGCCGAACGGGTCGGGCAAATCGACGCTGTCTTATGTGCTGTCAGGGCGCGATGGGTACACGGTGACACAGGGCAGTGCTTCGCTGGAGGGGGCCGATCTTTTGGCGATGGAGCCTGAAGTGCGCGCCGCTCAGGGGCTGTTCTTGGCCTTTCAATATCCTGTCGAAATCCCCGGTGTGGGCAACATGACCTTTTTGCGCACAGCCCTGAACGCCCAACGCAAAACGCGGGGTGAGCCAGAGCTTTCGGCGGGGGATTTTTTGAAACTGGTGCGCGAAAAGGCCAAGGGTCTGAAGATTGATGCCGAGATGTTGAAACGGCCGGTCAATGTGGGATTTTCGGGCGGTGA
>CAXNKP010000405.1:0-3146 GCA_964202815.1 Stagnihabitans sp.
TCCACGCCGGGCAGCCGTGTCCACGGGAAGTTTTCCATCCAGGATGCGTGGCTTGCGACTGGATCAATCTCTTGCACCTTGGCCCAAGTGGCAGGCGCGCTCCACCAATTGTGGACTTTTACCACGCAACCGGGGTGATCGGCCATCCATTCTTGCGCCAAGGACCCTGCAGGCCGGTTCCCGCCATGGCCATTGACGATCAATATGCGGCGAAACCCCTGCCCAGCCAGCCCATCCAGAATATCGCGGATCAGCGCCAAATAGGTTTGCACCCTGATCGTTACAGTGCCCGGAAAGTCGATGAAATAGGGGGTCAACCCGTAGGGCACGGCCGGAAAAACGGGCACGGACAAAGGCGCTGCCGCCTCAACCGCAACGCTTTCTGCCAAAATCGAGTCCACCGCCAAGCTTAACCCAGCATGTTGTTCGGTGCTGCCCAAAGGCAGGACAGCCCGATCGTCGGTGGCAAGATAGGCCTCTATCTGCTGCCAGTTTCGTTCGCTGACCCTCATCCGCCGCTCCTAATTTCTTCGGCCTTCGGTTGGCGCTCTGCGCGCACAGCGCCAACCCTGTTTACCCGTCAGGCAGGCTGCTCTTGCCGTGCCGCCGCCAGTTGCGCACACAGCTGATCCACCGTGCGCGCCTTGATCAACCCGCCATCCGTCATCCGCTGCAAGGCATCATAATGCGCGATGTGGGTCGACGACGCCAGAGCGTCGCTGACAAGCGTTGTAAAATAGCCGCGGTCCGCCGCATCCCGTGCCGTAAGTTCCACACAGCCTTCTGTCACGATACCCGTGACCCAAAGCCTGTTCACCTTGAGATTTCTGAGCGTCTGATCGAGGGATGTCGAATTGAACGTGCCCGCCGAGGTCTTGTTGACGATCAGTTCATCACCCATCGGCGCCACCATTTCCAGAAAGTCATCGTCGCGGCGATCGGCGGAATTGGCCTTTTCTTTCATCTGCAATGACCGCTGACCATCGCGGCAATCAGCGGTTAAGTATTTGACGCGGATGTGGATTAACTCCACCCCGCCCGCTCGGCATGCGTCTTGCAGGCGGCGCACATTGGGCAAGATGTCGTTGATGAAATCCCACCGTTCGTTCAACAGGTCGGGCTTTCCTTGGCTGCGACAAAGACGCCCCATCCAGCCATCGGGATGGGCGTCAAGATATTGCAGATCGATGATCAGCAAAGCGGTTCTTGACGGTTCGAACTGCGGTTCCCGAGGTTCGGGGACCAGTTCATAATAAGGGTCATGGGCCACAGTTATCTCCTTTTGATTTTAGCGGGGTAAGGGGTTTAGCAGCGCAAGGTCGTGATGGTGGCAGCGCACCTGATGCCCATCTGAGACCGTCTGCAGCGGGGGCATTTCTGATTTGCAGCGCGCCGTGGCCAAGGGGCATCTTGTGTGGAAATGGCAGCCGGGGGGTGGGTTCAAGGGCGACGGCGGCTCGCCCGCGATGGCGGGTTGTGCGGACTGCCTGTCTGGATCGGGCCTTGGGGCGGCCCGCAACAGGGCCTGTGTGTAGGGATGGCGCGGTGTTGCGAAGATTTGCGCCCTTGGGGCGATCTCGACAAGGCGGCCAAGGTATAAAACGCCCACCCGGTCGCTGACATAGCGCACAACGCTTAAGTCATGGGCGATCAGCAGGATTGTCAGCCCCAACTGGTCGCGCAGATCCAAAAGCAGGTTCATGATCTGGGCCTGCACCGAAACATCCACCGCTGAGACTGGCTCGTCTGCCACGATAAACCTAGGCTCCACCGCCAAAGCGCGGGCGATGCCGATGCGCTGGCGTTGGCCGCCGCTGAAGTGGCGCGGCAAGCGGTCTGCCGCGCTTTGGTCCAGCCCGACCAGCGCAAGCAATTCGGCGATCCGCGCCGGAATGGCAGCATCTGTGCAGATGCGGTGAAACCGCAGGACTTCGGACAACATTTGCCTGATGGTCATGCGGGGGTTCAACGCGGAATAGGGATCCTGAAAGATCATCTGCATCTGCCGCCGTGCGACCCGAAGATCCCCCTTGGAAAGGGCGATCAGATCGCGTCCATCAAAGCGAACCTGTCCAGAGCTTGGCTCAACCAAGCGGAGCAGGCAACGACCCAGCGTCGTCTTGCCCGATCCGGATTCGCCCACCAGACCCAGAATTTCGCCGGCATTGATCTGGAATGACACCGCATCCACTGCCGTCAACTGCCGCTGCGAGGCTGCGCCCAAGATCTGCGACAGGCCACCACGCGCACCAAAGCGCTTGGTCAGGTCGTCCACCTCGACCAAAGGTCGCAGCGCGCTGGGTTGGCCTGCATCACGCACCCGCGCCCTGCGCATTCCAGATGTCTTTGCCCAAAACATCCTGACGAAGACACCGGCTGAAGTGGCCCGCGGACACCTCACGCAGCGGGGGGCGGGTCGATTTGCAGGCGTCGTTCGCCAGGGGACAGCGCGGATGAAAGCGGCATCCCGCCGGAGGGTTCATTAGGTCTGGCGGCGCGCCGGGTATTGGCCTGAGCCGTGCCGTTCCGACATCGCGGTCAAGATGGGGAACGCAATTCAGCAAGCCCATCGTATAGGGATGGCGCGGGGTGCCAAACAGGGCAGCGGTTTCGGCCATCTCGACCAATTCGCCGCCATACATCACAGCCACCCTTTGGCAGGTCTGCGCCACAACGCCCATGTCATGCGTCACGAGGATCAGGCTCATCCCAAACTCGGCCTGAAGGGCCACCAAAAGCCGCAGGATCTGGTCTTGAATGGTCACATCCAAGGCTGTCGTGGGTTCATCGGCAATGATCAGCTTAGGGCTGCAGGACAGGGCCGCGGCGATCACAACCCTTTGGCACATGCCGCCGCTGAACTGATGCGGGTAATCGTCGATGCGACTTTCTGTGGCGGGAATTCCGACCTTGGACATCAGGTCTAGGCTGCGCTGCCGCGCCTCGGCCTTGGAGGAAACCAAGCCGTGCTGCATCATCGCCTCGGCGATTTGGGTGCCGATCCGCACCACGGGGTTCAGGGCAGATGCGGCATCCTGAACGATCATGGCGATCTGTCGCCCGCGTATCTGCTCTAGCGCGTCAGACTTTAGCGTCAGAAGATCTTGCCCCTCGAACCATGCTGCACCCGTTGTGCGGCCCGATTT
>CAXNKP010000406.1:0-3139 GCA_964202815.1 Stagnihabitans sp.
CTCAAGCCATGTTTGCCGCGCACATAGTTGCGCAACTGGTCCAGATTGCGAAACTGGCGTTGGCCGGGGGTATGGTCCATCAGGCTGACGATGCCGATGCCATCTTGCGGGCCGAACTTGGCCAGTTCGGCGATCAGGGTTTCTGAACACACCTCGGCCCGCAGATGCAACAGGTGGTTGATCCGCATAGCCCCCGTGTGGCGCAGCGCCAAAATCTCATCTGCCAAAAGACGAGCATATTCGCCGTAGCTGGCCTTGTCTTTTGACACAATCGACCCCACCCGAAGTGCATCAAATACCGTGGTAATCCCGGTCGAGGCCAACTCACCATCATGGGCCAAAATCGCACCGACATGGGGAAATTGCACCTTGGGGCGCGGTTCGATATGGCGCTCTAGATTATCTGTATGCAATTCGATCAAGCCGGGCATAACCAGATCGCCGCAGCAATCTTCCGCACCGTTGGGTACCTGCGTTCCCGCATCGATCGCCGTGATCAGGCCACCTGACAGGCGCAGCGATCCCGTGATCACTTCGTCGGGCAGAACAAGTGTGGCATTGGCAAGGATCGTATCGGACATTTTTGGGCTTTCAGATTAAGGGGTCTTGCAGCCCTGCCAGCGGGTCGTCACACAGATGTGACAAAATTACGCTAGGTGGGGCCCCATGGAAAAGATGAAACGCTACGCCGTCTATTACGCGCCCGAAGAGGGACCCTTTGCCCAAGCCGCCGCCGCTTGGCTGGGCTGGGATCCGGCCACGGGGCGCGCTGTAGTTCAGCCCGAACTGGGGCTTGATCTGGCGGCTATGACGGCTGATCCGCGCAAATACGGCTTTCATGGCACGATCAAGCCGCCCTTCCGGCTGGCGCAAGGGGTCAGTGTCGATGACCTGTTGGCAGCCATGGCGCAGATGGCCCAAACGCTTCACGCTGTCACGATGCCAGGTCTGCAAATGTTGAACTTGGAAGGGTTCTTGGCGCTGGTACCCCAAGGCGATCAAACGGCCCTTGGCGATCTGGCGGCGCGGGTTGTGGCCGAGCTTGACCCGCTGCGCGCGCCCCTGACCGAGGCCGAGATTGCTCGCCGCAGGCCCGAACGTCTGACACCACGTCAGCGCGAGCTGCTTGCCCTTTACGGCTATCCCTACGTCATGGAAGAGTTCCGCTTTCATTTGACCCTGTCGGGCCACTTGTCGCCCCAAGATCACGCAGCCCTTCTGCCCTTGGCCGCACAACATTTCGCGCCGGTCCTGCCGCAACCCTTCCGCGTCAGCGCACTTTGCCTGTTCGGCGAGGCGGAGGATGGCCGCTTTCATCTGCTTCACAGCACCACTTTGGCCTGAAGGGCGGCTAAAAGCCGCGCGATGCCCACTTCGGGTGTTGCGTCATTGGCGATGTCGATCACGGGCAAGCCTTCAGGCACCTCGTAAGAGGCGCGGGCCAAGCGGGCTTCGATCTCAGCCATGGTTTCGCGCCCCCGTGCAGCCAGACGTTCGGCCAGCACCTTGGACGGGGCTGAAATGCGCAGCACCGTCAGGTTTGGAAACCGCTCTAACGCCAAAGGCAGGGCCGCGCGCGAGCCGTTAAAGACCACATCTGTCCCCTGCCCCAAGCCAGAAAACTCGGTCTTGCGGATGCCGTAGCGCAGGCCATGGGCGGGCCATTCCAGCGCAAAGGCTTCGGCTTGGCTTAGAAAATCAAACTCCTGCGGGCTGACCCCTTCAAAAGGCTCATCCCCCGCAACCTGCGGCCTTGTGATCACCCGCCGCGCCCAGTGCAGCGCGCGAGTGGCCGCCACGGCACCGGCCAGCAACGTGTCCTTGCCCGCACCTGACGGGCCCACCACGGCAAAGACACGACCCGACACTATGCCACCTTTGGGGTGAATTGCGTGACATCCACCAGTCGGTCGCACAGGCGTGCGCGGGCCTGCTCATCATGGAAAATCCCGATGATGGCGGCACCGCGCGCTTTTGCGGCCTCAATCAGGGTCAAGACCACCTCACGGTTGACAAGGTCAAGGCTGGCGGTGGGTTCATCTAACAACAGGGCCGGATAGGGATGCACAAAGCCGCGCGCGATGTTGACGCGCTGTTGTTCGCCGCCTGAAAACGTGGTGGGCGAGAGAGACCAAAGCCGTTCGGGAATGTTCAGTTGTGCGAGCAAGGCCATGGCCCGCGCCCGCGCCGCTTCTACCGGAACCCCCAGTGTCAGCAGCGGCTCGGCTACCACATCCACAGTGGGCACGCGGGGCACCACGCGTAAGAACTGGCTGACATAACCCAATGTGCCACGCCTCAGCGTGATGATCTCACGCGGTGCGGCCTTGGCCACATCGACATCGCCCACCATGATAGACCCGGACGCTGCCAGATAATTGCCCCAGATCATCCGCATCAAGGTCGACTTGCCCGACCCCGATGCCCCGACAAGGCCAAGGCATTCGCCGGGTACCACCGCCAGATTGGCCCCCGTCATCACAGGAATTACGGCCGCCCCTTGGTTGTGCAGGGTAAAGCTTTTGGAAAGGTTGGAAATCGTGATCACATCACACCTGCAAAACCGAGGAGACCAAAAGCTGGGTATATTCGTGCTGCGGATCGTCCAGAACCTGATCGGTCAGGCCCTGTTCCACCACATAGCCACCTTTCATCACCATCAACCGGTCGGCGAGCAACCGCACCACCGCCAGATCATGCGTGACGATAATCGCCGAAAGCCCCATCTCGCGCACCAAGCCGCGCAGCAAATCCAGCAACCGCGCCTGCACGCTGACATCAAGCCCGCCGGTGGGTTCATCCATGAACACAAGGCGCGGGCCAGTCACCAGATTGCGCGCAATCTGCAAACGTTGCTGCATACCGCCCGAAAAGGCACTGGGGCGGTCATCCACCCGGTCAGCGGCAATCTCCACCCGACCCAACCAATCCACGGCCGCGTCCCGAATTTGCCCATAATGCCGCGCCCCAACGGCCATCAGCCTTTCGCCCACATTCCCGCCCGCCGAAACCCCCATGCGCAACCCGTCGCGCGGGTTTTGGTGCACATAGGCCCAATCCGTCCGCGCCAAGCGCCGCCGCGCGGCCTCGGCCATCTGCACAGTGTCACGGGGGCCTTCTTTGGTGTCAAAGATCACCT
>CAXNKP010000407.1:0-3124 GCA_964202815.1 Stagnihabitans sp.
GGTTAGATAATGATCTGGCCCATGCCGTTGTCACCCGTGGCGGGCGCACTATCTGGTTGCGTGGCGCTTGTCCGCAAGATTTGGACACAGCGGTGAACCTTGGCAGCCATGATCCGGTTGAACAAACTCATAAGGTAATGAAAAACATCCAACAAATCATCGAAGAAGCCGGCGGCAAGATGGAGCATCTGGTCAAGTTGGTCGTCTACCTGACCGATGTGCGCCACCGCGAGGCGGTGTACCGCACGATGGGCGAGTATATTCGCGGCGTGCATCCGGTTTGCACGGGGCTGACGGTGGTGGCTTTGGCGCGGCCCGATTGGCTGGTGGAAATTGACGCCACGGCTGTGATCCCTGATTGATATGACATTCTCTATCGTCGCCCGCTGCGCGCAAACCGGTCAGTTCGGCATGGCCATTTCGTCCTCCTCTCCGGCGGTTGCTGCACGGTGTGCTTATGCACGGGCGGGGGTTGGGGCTGCGGCCAGCCAGAACATCACAAACCCTGCGCTGGGGGATGCCATGCTGGACCTGCTGGCCGCTGGCCTTTCTGCACCCCAAGCTGTGGCGCAGGCGGTGGCGCAGGAAAACTTCCCCGAATACCGTCAGCTTTTGTGCGTGGATGCGCAGGGGCGCACAGCCACTTGGTCGGGGCAAAACGCCCTTGGCATTTGGGGTGCTGCCGAAGGCGACGGCGTGGCGGCAGGGGGAAATCTTCTGGCCGACAAGGCCATTCCCGCCGCAATGGTTGCGGCCTTTTCCGCAGCCACCGGCCATCTGGGCGACCGTTTGCTGACAGCGATGCAAGCGGCCCTTGCCTTGGGTGGCGAGGCGGGGCCTGTGCATTCTGCGGGCCTTTTGATCGTGGGCCAACACCCTTGGCCCTTGGCTGAATTGCGCTGCGATTGGGAAGAGGGTGATCCGATAGCCCATATCACCCGCGCCTGGGGCGTCTACAAACCCCAGATGGACGCCTATCAAACTCGCGCGCTAGACCCGCGGGCCGCCCCGGCCTTTGGCGTAGCAGGAGAGAAATAATGCCCGCCCGCTTTACCCTTCGCCAATTGGAATATCTGGTGGCCGTGGGCCAAGTCGGTTCGGTCACCTTGGCGGCAGAACGGATGAATGTCTCTGCCCCTTCGATCTCGACCGCCTTGGCCCAGCTAGAAGACGAACTTGGCCTGCCACTTTTCATTCGCAAACACACCCAAGGGATGACGGTCACCCCCGCTGGCCGCGAGATCATCCGCGAAGCGATAGCGACCCTTGCCGCAGCCCGAACGCTTTCAAACCTGGCAGAGGATTTCCACGGCACGATCAAAGGCAGCTTGAACTTGGGCTGTCTTTTGACCTTCGCGCAAATTCTGGTGCCGCGACTGCGACGCAGTTTCACAGATCTGCACCCAGACGTGGCCTTTCACCAAACCGAAACCCACCAAGCCGCCCTTATCAAAGGCATGCTAGACGGCACGCTGGATGTGGCGCTGACCTATGATCTGGCCTTGCCACCAGATCTGACCTTTATAGACCTTGGCAAGTTGCCGCCCTTTGTAACCGTTCCTGCCGGCCATCCTCTGACCCAGCTTGAAACAGTGACGATCGCTGATCTGGCGGGCTATCCTTTGGTCTTGCTGGATCTTCCCTATTCCACCGACTACTTTTTATCCTTGTTCGAAAGTGCAGGCGTGAAACCGCAGATCGCTGAACGCAGCGGCGACATGGGCGTGGTCCGCGCCCTCGTGGCCAATGGTTTTGGCTTTTCCATTACCAATTTCCGTCCGGTCACGGACATGGCGCCTGACGGGGGGAAACTGGCATTCTTACCCCTCGCTGGCCCGACGCGGCCGATGCAGATCGGGCTTTTGTGCCGCAAGGGGGCGGGTTCATCAATGACAGTGCAGGCCTTTGTCGACCACGCAAAAACCGAACTGGAACGGATCCTGCCCAGTATGATCTTGCGAGCGTGATCTGATGCGCGATCCCCGCTATGACATTCTGTTCCAGCCCATGTCGATTGGGCCGCTGACAGCCAAGAACCGCTTTTATCAGGTGCCCCATTGCAACGGCGGCGGCTACCGCGACCCTTCGGCCGCCGCCGCCATGCGCGCGACAAAGGCCGAAGGCGGGTGGGGGGTGATCTTTACCGAACAGACCGAAATGCACCACTCGTCTGAAATCACGCCCTTTATCGAACTGCGCCTGTGGGAGGATAAAGACATCCCCTCGATCGCCAAAATGGCGGCTGCGATGAAAACGCATGGCGCTTTGGCGGGGATACAACTGGCCTATTCGGGCATCAACGGCCCCAATATGTACACCAAAGAAGTGCCCCTTGCGCCCTCGGCCCTGCCCATCCGCACCTTTACCAACGATCCGGTTCAGGCCCGCGCAATGGACAAGACCGATATCAAGAACCTGCGCCGCTGGTTTGTGAATGCCGCCAAGCGCAGCAAATTGGCGGGGTTTGATCTGATCTGCCTGTACGGCGCGCATGGCTTTGGCATCTTTCAGCACTTTTTGTCGCGCGCCACCAACCAGCGCAGCGATGAATACGGCGGCAGTCTGGAAAACCGCTCGCGCTTTGCCCGCGAGGTTTTGGCCGATCTGCGCGATGCGGTGGGCGATACCATGGCGCTGACCATGCGGGTGTCGCTGGATGAAACCATCGGCCAACTTGGCTTTTCCAACGCCGAGGTGCGCGATTTTATCGCCATGAACGCTGAACTGCCCGACCTGTGGGATCTGGCCATGGGCACGTGGGAAGATTGCTCTGGCCCCTCGCGCTTCAAAGAAGAAGCTGCACAAGAGGCTTGGGTGACCGGCATTCGCGACCTAAGCCCGCGCCCCGTGGTCGGGGTGGGGCGCTTTACATCGCCCGATGTGATGGCGCGGATGATCCGTCAAGGGCGGCTGGATTTCATTGGCTGTGCAAGACCGTCGATTGCCGACCCGTTCCTGCCCAAGAAGATCGACGAAGGCCGGATTGACGATATCCGCGAATGTATCGGCTGCAATATCTGCGTGACCGGCGACATGACCCAAGGCATTGGGCGTTGCACGCAAAACCCGACGTGGATGGAAGAATGGCGGCGCGGGTGGCATCCGGAGAAAATCGCCGCCAAAG
>CAXNKP010000408.1:0-3115 GCA_964202815.1 Stagnihabitans sp.
TATATATGCGACGACTGAATATCATGAAAGCTTCCCCAAGTGCATGACTGCGGGGTGAAAAATTTCTACAGGCGAACAACTGACGGTCGGTGTGGTAGACTGTCGGCACAGCCCGCGGCCAAGTCAGGGCGGCTGCGTGGAAGGTGTATTGGCCTCTGTGAAGTGGTCCACCATTTGGGAGTGGTCCACCATTTGGGATAGCATAACCTGAACCCTATGAGCCAATGACCTCCACTCCAAAATCAGCGCGGAAGTTCCAAATCATTCGATGACGGACACGTGACAGGTCCAAACCATGATGCCGATAGACCAAAGACCAACCGTGCATTAACATTCGAATTAACGTTCAGATAGGCGCGCTCCACCCTCGTGCATGATCGCTGTCAGCCATGGCGTCGACCCAGAAAAATTAAAACAAACAGGACACCAAACATGAATACCATAAGAACGTTCTTTGCAGCGGCTGTGGCCGCAACCGTGTTCATTCTGCCAGCTTTGGCCCAGACGGCGGACTTCAAGCCCCCAAAACAATGTGCCGCGGCCTCCACAATGGGTGGGATGGATGACCCCTCCATGGGGCATGGCGACGATGCGCCGGAGCCGATGACGGACATCATGGGAATGGGTGACATGGATCTCGCCGCCATGCCCGCGCACGTTCAGGAAAACATGCGGCGGATGATGATCAGCACGCCGGCGATGCACGAGGGCATGATGCTGGAGGATGCCGACGTGGCCTTCGCCTGCGGGATGATCGCGCACCATCAGGGTGCCATCGACATGGCGGAGGTGCTGCTGGCGCATGGCGATGATCCGAAGATGCGAGCACTTGCTGAGGCGATCATCGCCGCTCAGGTCGGCGAGATTGCAGAAATAACCGCCTGGCTTGCAGAAAATGCGAAGTGACAGGCGTTGGCCGCGCGGTGGCAGCTGCGCGGTCCGTTCTGACGATCTGCTGCGGTTCGCGCATGTTCACTAGACGGCCAGCGTGGCCGCGATGCCTCGTCCTGCTTGCCCTGTTGGGACTGCATCTGCCGCTGCCGGCCGCGGCATTCGTGCACGCCACGCCAGAAACCGTTTCCATCCGCGCCCTTTACCTCACGCATTGCGCGGACTGCCATGGCGTCGATCTGGAGGGGCCACCAGATTGGCGAAGCGCTGACGCAACTGGCCTTTACCCGGCGCCGCCGCATGACGAAACCGGGCATACCTGGCACCATGACGATGCGATGCTGTTGGATTACATCAGCCGCGGCGGTCAGGCGGTTCTGGACGATAAGGGCGTGAAGTTTACTTCCGGCATGCCCGGCTTCGGCCCGGTGCTCAAAGAACGCGAGATCAAGGCCATTCTTGATTACATCAAGTCGACCTGGCCAGACCATATTCGCGAGCTGCAAGCGGAGAGGTCAGACGCAATGGGTAACTGAAAGCACCGGTCCCGATCAGATCTTCTGAAAACCTTACACAGGTCAAACCGCCGCAGCCGCAGCGCATGTGTGGTGACCAAAACGCACGTAAGGCTGATCGCTGCCTCAGCGATCGTTGGCGGCAGCAACATTCCGGTGGCGGGGTAAAGCAGCCCGGCCGTGACGGGAACGCCAAGCGCGTTTTAGGCAAAGGCGAAGAACAGGTTCTGCTTGAGGTTGCGCGGACCAGCTTGCGCGCCCGGGCGATCCCAATCAAATCTCCGCTCGGAAGGGTGATGCCCGCGCTTTTCACGGCCAGGTCCGCACGGGCTCCCATGGCGATACCGATATCGGCAGCCGCCAGTGCTGGCGCATCGCTGACCCCATCGCCGGCCATCGCGATCTTTTGGCCAGCCCAAGGATTTGACTTTCGCGGTGCATCACATGATCCCGTTTTCGCGCTGCAATTCCCGGATATACAGGGTGATCGCCGCAATTTCGCCATCGGTCAGTTTTTGCTCCACGGGCAACATCGGTCCAAATGGCCAATGGTGCTGGCGCACGCCATTGCGCACCGCAACAAGAAAGGCGGCATCGCGATGGTGCGAAGGCTCATAAATCTTGTGGACAAGCGGCGGTGCGACCCCATCTTGTCCTGCAGCGTTTGCCCCGTGGCACGACGCACAGACGGCATCATAGTATGTTTTTCCGATAACAGCTTCTGCCGACAACGATGCGGGCAGCTCAACCTCTACCAAGGCCGCACCTGGAGCCACAGGCGCAGCGCCAACAACTTGTTTCGGAGCAGGGTTTGGCGAGGGGCGAAAGACCGTCCAAACCACTGCTCCAATAAGGACGATGGCGACGACAAGCCCAAAGGTTTTAATGATCTTCATGCCTGCCCTTGCTCATTCCAAGTCGTTTGCTTTGCTCAATATGAACTTACCTTACCCAATGCCCGTTGCAAAGCGAACAGCGTCAAAACACGTTGGTCGTAAGGACTGAGATATTCAAACGACGATCGCCTTCCAATTTTGCACATGTAGGCATCGGGATCGCGCTTGACCATTGCAGCCGTCGGTTTCCAGCTTGGCCACTCGCCTTTTCGACTGACCATAAATTTGAGTAGTGTCAGAAAAAAATCTGCTTAAGGATGAACGGCTGCTCCTGAAGCGCGGACGCAGTAACTGCCAAGCACCTTGTGGCCTCCATTGCAGTGTCGGTGGGCGTGGACGGGCAGCGCCTGGCGGCAGATATGCAAAGCCCTGACATCGCGAAGGCCCTTGATATGGCGAAAGCGATTGCGGCGGTCTTTTGCTTTTACGGCACCCAATCCACGGTCATTGTTCGTACGGTTTTTATGGAAGTAATTCCGGGGCCGAGTGTTTAGCGGATAATCAAGACCGAACTGTCGGCGCTGCCTTTGGCCTGCAAGATTGCTTAACCGCAACGCGAGCTTTCTCAGCTTGCCCAAAGCTGCCATGCCGTCACGCAGGGGAATCGCGCTTAAAGTTTGACAGCGCGTAAGATTTCGATTCTTGGAGCTTCATCACATGATGTAGTTTCGAGATGCCTACATTAGTCAGTTATTTCAATGACAAGGATGATCCTCGTGGGGGCAACGCGCCTCGTCACAAATTCTGTGACCTTATGACGATCAGCCTTTTGTGCGCCCTGTGTGGCGGGGATACTTCGGTTGATATGGAGCT
>CAXNKP010000409.1:0-3113 GCA_964202815.1 Stagnihabitans sp.
ACCCATTCTTGCTGATCGAATGCCCGCGCCTGTTGTTCCCCTTCGTGCGGCGGATCATTTCAGACGTCACACAAGACGGCGGCTTCCCTGCGCTAAACATCGACAATGTCGATTTCTTGGCGCTGTATCGCAGCGAAATGGCGCGCCGTGCGCAGTTGGCAGCAGCAACGCCCGCAGCCTCGGCCTAAGAGCGTTTCAACCAAACCGCAGCATCGCCCATCTTGGCCACAAAGGCCTGATGGGCGGCCTGTTCTTGGTCTGTCAGGCGTGAGGCCAGCGGCGCGGGGCGCGGCTTGGCACGCCCGGCTTGCATGGTGCGTTGGTGGGCGGCGGTTTGCGCGGCAGCGCTGGCAAGTGCAAAATCGGGCTGACGGCCACCGATCAATTCCAGATAAACCTCTGCCAGCAGTTCGCAATCCAGCAACGCACCGTGCTTTTCGCGGGCGGAATTGTCGATGCCAAAACGTCGGCATAAAGCGTCAAGCGAGGCTGGTGCGCCTGGAAACTTGCGCCTTGCCATGACCACAGTATCCAGCGCCTGCGACATGGGCAGGCCTGGATGGCCAAGCGCTGTGAGTTCGGCGTTCAGAAACTTCATGTCGAAGGCGGCATTGTGGATGACCAAGGTCGCCTCGCCCACAAATTCGATAAAGGCACGGGCGATGGTTTTGAAGACGGGCTTGTCGCGCAGGAAATCGTCTCCCAAACCATGAACCTCGAAAGCTTCTCTCGGCATGGGGCGTTCGGGGTTGATATATTGGTGATAGGTGCGGCCGGTGGGCATTTTGTTGAGCAGTTCGAGAGCGCCAATTTCAACGATGCGGTGGCCTTCGCCGGGCTCAAAGCCGGTGGTTTCGGTATCGAGAACGATTTCACGCATCTTTGGACCGGATATGGATGATCAGCGCCATAACATAGGCGCGCGTAGAGGCCAGGTCGAGCGTCTCTACGATATGGGTGGCGCGGGCACGCTTTTGCGCATCGGGCATTTGGCGTTGCAAGATCAGGTCAAACTGCGCCTGAGTCATGCCGGGCCGCGCCAGAACGCGGGCGCGCTGCACCTCGGGGGGGGCTGTGATCAAAAGAGTGGCGTCCATTTCCGTCTCGGCACCCTTTTCGAACAGAAGTGGGATGTCGAAGAGGGCGATGTCGCTGCGGATACCTTCCAGAAACTGGGCGCGGTCGGCGGCGACGAAGGGGTGGACTACGGCCTCTATCTGGGCAAGGGCGAGGGGGTCACCGGCGATCCACTGTTTAAGGGCGCTACGGTCTATGGCCCCTTGCGCCAGGGCGGCAGGACAAAGGGCTGCAAGAGGGGCCACGGCGGCCCCGCCGGGCGAATAAAGCCGATGGACGGCGGCATCAGCGTCCCAGACCGGGATACCCTCAGCCGCGAACATGGCGGCGGTGGTGGATTTTCCCATGCCTATCGAACCGGTCAGGCCAAGACGAAAGGCCAAGGTCATAGGCCCAGCACGGCTGCGCGGGTGGCATCGTCTACCTCGGGGCGTTGGCCGAACCAACGCTCGAACCCCGGTGCGCCTTGGTGGAGCAGCATGCCCAAGCCGTCAACAATATGCGCGCCGCGGGCCTGCGCCTCGGTCAGGAAGGGGGTCATCAGCGGTGTATAGACCAGGTCGGTGGCCACGGCCCCAGCCGGCAACCTATCCAGCGGCAAGCGAAGGTCGGGCTTGCCGGTCATGCCAAGCGAGGTGGCATTAATGACAAGCCCCGCTCCCTCCAACATGTCACCGGCGCAATTCCAGTCATAAACCACCAACCGCCGGCCAAAATCGGCCTGCAAGACCTCTGCCCGCTGACGGGTGCGGTTGGCGATGCGGATTTCGGGGATGCCCGCCTCGATCAAGGCGGCGATGACGGCACGGGCGGCACCCCCAGCGCCAAACAGCGCTGCGGGGCCATGGCCCGCCTGCCACTGCGGCGCGAATTGGCGCAAGTTGGCCAAAAAGCCCAAACCATCCGTGTTGTCGGCGTGTACCTTTCCATCGGCCCGGAAAATCAGTGTGTTCGCGGCCCCGATCAGCGTGGCACGGTCGGATACGACTTCGGCCAGTTTGAGCACGGCCTCTTTATGGGGAATGGTCACGTTTACCCCGACAAAGCCCAATTTTGGCAGCAGCGCGAGCACCTGCGGCAAGTCGATTTGGGCAACGTCCATCGGGATGTAATGGCCCTTGATGCCATAGCGCGCGAGCCAATGCCCATGCAGCAAGGGGGATCGGCTATGGGCGATCGGGTGGCCAATCACACCAGCAAGCGGTATCCGGGGCAAATCTGTCATGACGCAATAAAGCCTCGTAACGAAAGAAACGACAAGAGCGGTAAAAGGGGTAAACCCAAAATTGTGAAGTAATCGCCTTCGATGGCCGAGAAAAGCCTGATGCCTTCGCCTTCAAGCTGGTAGCCACCAACGCAATGTTGAACGGCGGGCCAAGTACGGTCAAGATATTCATCAAGATAGGCGTCAGAGGCATGGCGCATGGTCAACCGCGCCACACCGACATGCCGCCAGATGGGTTGGCTTTCGTGATACAAAACAGCCGCTGACAGCAACTGATGAGTTTGGCCTGACAGGTCGGCCAAATGTTGGCGCGCCTCGTCGCGGGTTGCGGGCTTGGCGAAAAGGCGGGTGCCGAGGGCTAGGATTTGATCGCAACCCAAGGCCAAAGCCAGCGGATGGTGCTGCGCGAGTTTGAATGCCTTCGCCTCTGCCAAGGCGTCGGCGATATCGAGGGGCGTTGCCTCTTCAGCTTGCAAGGCCGCACGCAGCGCGTCTTCGTCGACCCGCGCTGGGTGCGCATGCACCCCCAAGCCGGCGTTTTGCAAGAGCGTGAGACGAATGGCAGATTGCGAGGCCAAGAGTAGCGGAGTCATGTAGGGCACCTTGGGGATCTGTCTGTGGACAATGCGGCTTTGTTCTTGTTGCGGAAAGGGCGTGTGCGAAAGAGCCGGCGTAGCTCGCCAAGGACGGGTTAAGAACGAAAGCAGACTTTCCACAAGGGGATATGACGCTAGGGTGCCTATGCAGAAAAGGAACGACTGCCTTTGATCTGTGAACATTTTTCAGACCTGAAGTGACCATAAATACATGT
>CAXNKP010000410.1:0-3112 GCA_964202815.1 Stagnihabitans sp.
CAAACGGCACTAAAGGCCAAGGCGATCAGGCGCGCCACGCTGTCTTGCGCGCCGTCTTGGGCCGCAGGCATTGTGCCGGAAGATGTGGAAGAGTTTCGTGGCATAGTGCCCCTGCCTTGCGCGCACTGCGCGAAGCCTCCGCTCAGATAAAGCGGACGCTGATAATTTCGTAGCTTTTTTGACCGCCGGGGGTGCGCACTTCGACGGTGTCGCCTTCATCCTTGCCGATCATGGCGCGCGCCAGCGGCGAGCGAATGTTCAAAAGGCCACGTTCCAGATCGGCCTCAACCTCGCCCACGATCTGATAAGTCTTTTCTTCGCCACTATCCTCGTCGGCCACCACGACATGGGCGCCAAACTTGACCGAGCCTGTGAATTTCGACGGGTCAATGACATCGGCCCGCGATAAGACAGCTTCCAGCTCTTTCACACGGCCTTCGATGAAGCTCTGCTTTTCGCGCGCGGCGTGGTATTCGGCGTTTTCCGACAGGTCGCCATGTTCGCGCGCCTCCGCAATCGCGCGGATCACGGCGGGGCGTTCCACCGACTTTAGCTGCTTAAGCTCTTCATCCAGCAGGGTAAACCCTGCCCGCGTCAACGGAATCTTTTCCATAGCCTCACTCTGCCAAACAACAAGGTCACGGCCCTTGGCGGACCATGACCTCGCTTACACACTAGACAAAGCGCGGCGGAGGCCAAATTGCAAGAGGCAGGCTATGCATTAGGCTGCGAATAATCTCAGCATAGCCACCCCTGCGATAGAATCTTGCCGCCACAGGGCCAGAATGCGGCTATTCGTTGCGCCAAGCCCCGATGGTGACGTTGACGCTTGGCCGCAGTTGGGGCAAGGACAAGCAAAGGGTTTTGAGGGGATCAGCATGGCACAGAGCATCGCGCGCGAAGAGATGGAATATGACGTGGTCATCGTAGGGGCAGGCCCCTCTGGCCTGTCAGCGGCGATCCGGTTGAAGCAGTTGGATGCCAATCTGTCGGTGGTGGTTCTGGAAAAAGGCTCGGAGGTGGGGGCGCATATCTTGTCGGGTGCGGTGCTGGACCCTTCGGGGCTGGATGCTTTGCTGCCCGATTGGCGCAGCATGGGTGCCCCCATCAAGACAGAGGTCAAAGAGGACAACTTTTACATCCTCGGCCCTGCCGGTCAGTTGCGCATCCCCAATTGGCCCATGCCGCCCTTGATGGGCAACCACGGCAACTACATCGTCTCGATGGCAAATGTATGCCGCTGGATGGCGCAGCAGGCCGAAGCCTTGGGGGTCGAGATTTTCCCGGGGATGTCGTGTTCGGAACTGGTTTACGGCGCAAACGGCGAAGTGCGCGGCGTTGTGGCGGGCGAGTTTGGCAAATCCGCCGATGGCACCCCCGGCCCCTCTTATGAACCCGGCATGGTTCTGGCGGGCAAATATGTCTTCCTGTCCGAAGGCGTGCGCGGCAGTTTGGCCAAGGAAGTCATCGCCAAATACAATCTGTCAGCAGGCAAATCGCCGCAGAAGTTCGGCCTTGGCATGAAAGAAATCTGGCAGATTGACCCCGCCAAGCACCACGAGGGCCGTGTTACCCATACGATGGGTTGGCCCTTGGGGTCAAACGCGGGCGGCGGATCGTTCATCTACCATTTGGAGAACAATCAGGTCTATGTCGGCTTTGTCGTCCACCTGAACTACGAAAATCCGCATCTTTACCCCTATATGGAATTCCAGCGCTTCAAGCACCACCCGATGGTTGCCGATCTGTTGAAAGGCGGCAAGCGGGTGGCATACGGCGCGCGGGCGATTTCGGAAGGCGGGTGGCAGTCGATCCCCAAGATGGTGGCGCCCGGCGTGGCGCTTTTGGGTTGCACGGCGGGCTTGGTGAACGTGCCGCGCATCAAGGGCAATCACAACGCCATGTTGTCGGGCAAAGCTGCGGCAGAGGCCGCTTATGCTGCAATCAGCGCGGGGCGCAGGGGGGATGAGCTGTCAACCTATGAGGCCGATGTGCGCGGCGGGGCCATCGGGCGCGATCTGAAAAAGGTGCGCAATGTGAAGCCCTTGTGGTCGAACTACGGGCTGATGGCTTCGCTGTTGGGTGGCGGGTTGGATATGTGGCTGAATACCTTTGGCATGACAGCCTTTGGCACGCTTAAGCACCGCAAGTCGGATGCGGCGGCCACTGGGCTTGCCGCGAAATTCAAACCCATCGACTACCCCAAACCGGACGGCGTTTTGTCCTTTGACCGCTTGACCAACATTTCCTTCTCGGCCACCAACCACGACCCTGACCAACCTGCGCACCTAAAACTACGCGATGCCTCTGTGCCGATTGCGGTGAACCTGCGCGATTATGACGAACCCGCACAGCGCTATTGTCCGGCAGGGGTTTACGAGGTGGTCAAGGAAGAGGGCAAAGACCCGCACTTTCAGATTAACTTCCAAAATTGCGTCCATTGCAAAACCTGCGATATCAAAGACCCAAGCCAGAACATCACCTGGACCACGCCGCAGGGCGGCGGCGGGCCGAACTATCCCAATATGTGACGGGGCTACACCCTCACTGAAACGTCATGGAATGCGGGGCTGTTTGTGACAGCCCCGCATTGCTCTTCATAGCGTGGCGCTTTAGCGTGGCTTTACGCCAAAGGAGCCTTGAATGCCGCGTTTGACCCTGACCATTGCACTGATCTGCGCGCTTGCGGCCCCCCCAATCCCAGTTTTGGCTGCCACCACCGCCAAAGATGCAAATTCCGATGCCGTGGGCCTGCCGCACAGTGCCGGGGCTTACCTTGCCGCACGAGCAGCCGCTTCGCATAATGAATTTGCCTTGGCGGCAGAGTGGTATGAGCCGGCCCTTCAGGCCGACCCAGAAAACCCCGAACTGTTGCAGGGCGCCTTGGTGGCCAATGTGGCGGTGGGGAATATGGAAGCGGCCGCCAAATTGGCACGCACTTTGAAAAAGATAGGCGCTCTCAGCCAAGCTGCGCAGATGGTGATGGTCGCCGACGATACAATGAAAGGCGACTATGCCGCGATTTTGAAGGATCAAGCAGACGGGGCCACGATTGGCAAATTGATGGACGATCTGGTCACGGCTTGGTCGCAGGTTGGCAAGGGCAAGATAT
>CAXNKP010000411.1:0-3111 GCA_964202815.1 Stagnihabitans sp.
CGCGCCGATTTGACAGCGCACGACCGGTTGACAGAGCTTGCGGCCGCCTTGGCATGAGTGACAGCGCCCTGCCCCCCCATGATCCGGCGGCAGAACGGCTGATGCAGCTGATCTTTACCCTGCGCTCAAACGGGGTGACAGATGCGCGCGTTCTGGCCGCGATGGAGCGGGTGGATCGCGGCGCCTTTGTGCGCGGCGTCTTTGCCACCCGTGCTTACGAGGATATGCCCCTGCCCATCTCCTGCGGTCAAACAATCTCACAACCCTCTGTCGTGGGGCAAATGACCCAAGCGCTCAACCCGCAACCGCGCGACAAGGTGTTGGAAGTGGGAACAGGGTCGGGCTATCAGGCCGCAATCCTGAGCCTGTTGTGCCGCAGGGTCTATACCGTTGACCGCCACCGCGCCTTGGTCGACGAGGCGCGGGCCGTCTTTACTGCGATGTCTTTGGTCAATATTACGGCCTTTACCGCCGATGGCAGCTTTGGTCTGCCCGACCAAGCGCCCTTTGATCGCATCCTTGTGACAGCCGCAGCCGAAGACACGCCCGGCCCGCTCTTGGCGCAGTTGAAGATCGGGGGTATCATGGTGCTTCCGGTGGGCCAATCGGATACGGTGCAAACCTTGATCAAGGTGACGCGGATGGCCAATGGCTATGATTATCAAGAATTGCGCCTTGTGCGCTTTGTGCCGCTGGTCGAAGGTCTTGGAACAGAATGAATCCTGGGTTCGGATCAGCGGGCCTGTGTAGAGGGGGCGAGTGGGGATGAACATGAGGCATAACAAAAAGGTTCGCCATGTCGGTTTGGCTTTTGGCCTGCCCGTTCTGGCGGGATTGTTTCTGTCGGGGTGTATGCAAACCAAGTCGCTGGACTGGGACCTGCGCAACAACGGCGGGGCGACCTCGAACGCGGTGGAACAGACAACTGCGGCGCGGCCAATGGCAGATGCTCAGGGGGTGATCTCTTATCCCGGCTATCAGGTGGTGGTGGCACGGCGCGGCGATACCGTGGGGTCGATCGCGGCGCGCTTGGCCATTCCGGCCGACCAACTGGCCAGCTACAACGCGCTGACCCCGGATGACAGCCTGCGTCAGGGCGAGGTCTTGGCCCTGCCCGTCCGGGTAGGATCGGGCGGGATGATGCCGGGGCAACTCCTTGGCACGGGTGGTATTGACGTGGCAGCCATTGCCACCACAGCGCTGGACCGGGCCGATATGGGCACTTCCGGCCAAACTGGCGCCGTGATTGGCACCAATGGCGCCCCCAAAGCCGATCCGCTGCCGTTTTCAACCCAGGGTTCTGGCCCTGAACCGGTGCGCTATCAGGTCAAACGCGGCGAAACCGCTTTTACCATTGCCCGCAGGTTCAACATTTCGGCCAAGTCACTGGCCGATTGGAACGGGCTTGGCCCGGACTTGTCGGTGCGCGAGGGGCAGATCCTGATCATCCCGACGCTGGCCGAACTGGCGCGCCTGCCCGCCGGCCAAACTGAGGATACCACACTGCCGGGCCAAGGCTCTCCAACGCCGAACCCGCCGTCCTCCACGGAACCCTTGCCCGACGAGAATACCATCACGGCGGCAGAGGCCGCCAAACAACCCTCCCCCGCCCCCGATCTGGGCAACCAGCGCACTGCGGCCTCTGCCGCGGCGATGGGGATGCCGGTGGACGGTAAGATCCTGCGCGCCTGGGATGGCAAGACCAGCCAAGGCATCGACATCGCCGCAACCCCGGGCGCGCCGGTCCATGCCGCAGCCCAAGGCACGGTGGCCGTGATCACCCACGACGCCAAAACCGGCGCGCTGATCGTGATCTTGCGCCATGCCGATGGGCTGCTGACGGTTTACGCGGGTCTGGATTCTGCGGTTGTCGAAAAGGGCATGAGCATCAAACGCGGGCAAACCATCGGCACCGTCAAGGCCGGCACTCCGGCGCAGTTGCATTTTGAGGTGCGCAAAGGCCAAGTCTCAGTCGACCCACTGATCTATCTGCAATAAAGTTGCTACTTTGCGTCAAAGGCTGCGCGCTGCATCCCGGAGGGTTTCACACCCTCCGGACCTCCCGTGGGATATTTGGGCAAATATGAAAGGGGGCCGCGGGGCCTTAAAGCGCAAACCCCTCACGCGCGGCAAGGTTGCAGAAGAACTGCCATGCCACACGGCCCGAGCGCGACCCGCGGGTGGCTTGCCATTCAATCGCCTCGGCCCAGAGCCGGTCTTCGCCTATCGCCACACCATGCGCGCCACAATAGGCGCGGATCATGGCCAGGTAATCGTCTTGGCTGCAGGGGTGAAAGCCCAGCCAAAGGCCAAATCGGTCAGAGAGGGAGACTTTCTCTTCCACCGCCTCGCCCGGCGTGATGGCCGAGGCGCGTTCGTTGTCGATCATCTCGCGCGGCATCAGGTGGCGGCGGTTGGACGTGGCATAGAAAAGCACGTTGTCTGGCCGCCCTTCAATGCCGCCATCGAGCACGGCTTTGAGGGATTTGTAATGCTGATCGTCGCTGGCAAAGGACAGATCATCACAAAACAGGATAAAGCGGCAGGGGGCTACGCGCAGATGTGCCAACAAGCGCTGAACCGACGGCAGGTCTTCGCGGCTGAGTTCGACGATCTTCAGATCATGGCCTTCCGCCCTAACGGCCGCATGGATGGCCTTGACCAGCGAGGATTTTCCCATCCCCCGCGCACCCCACAACAGCGCGTTGTTGGCGGGGAGGCCCCGCGCGAAGTGACGGGTGTTTTCCATCAGCGTATCGCGCGAGCGGTCGATGCCCAAAAGCAGAGCAACATCAACCCGCGAGACTTTGGCTACAGGATCAAGCCTGTCGGGCGATATGTGCCAAACAAAAGCCTCGGCAGCCGCGAAATCCGGCGGGGGGAGCGGCTGCGGCGCCAGACGTTCCAGCGCCGCGGCAATGCGTTCAAGCTCGGTCATTCCTCGTCAGGCTCTTCCCAGGTGCCATCCAGCTTGGCCCTGCGTTCGGCCTGCTTTTCGAAATAAACGATGATCCAGATCGACACTTCATAAAGTGGATAGATCACCGCAAAAAGCACCGCCATCGAGGTGACATCAGGCGGGGCTATCATCGAGGACAGGATCAAAATGCC
>CAXNKP010000412.1:0-3111 GCA_964202815.1 Stagnihabitans sp.
GGCACTGCCATCGGCGTTAAGATTGACCGTCGCGGTGGAAGGGCCGACGAAGACAAACCATGTCCCCACCGTTGTCGCGCGCCCAAAAAGCACGCCATCCGGCACCACAGGGTCAGCTGCGGGCCGCATCGCTACCATCCGATCCAGCATCGGGCGCAAAACGTCGCCCTCAAACACCTGCCCCGTGGCACCTATGGATCCGTCCCCCACGACGTTCTGCCGGCGAAACGCCAGCGCATCCATTTGCAGAGCGGCGCAAATCTCGTCAGTATGCCGTTCCAGAGCAAAGGTGTTGTAGACGCCGTTGCAGGCGCGGAAAGCGCCATTTGGAGGCGTATTGGTGTAGACGGCGCGTGTGGTGAGTTTGACCGAGCCAAGCCGATAATTGCCCGTAAGGGTATGGGCGGTCATCGTGGTCAAAAACACCTGCTCGCCGCCATAGGCGCCGCAATCCATCAACACCTCTGCTTCGCGGGCGACAATCTCGCCTGCGGCGGTGACGGCAGAGCGGATGCGTATCTGGGCGTTCTCGCGGCACAGGCAGGTCATCTGCTCTTCCTCGCGCGAGTTGACCAGCGACACGGCGCTGCCCGTTTTGCGGGCCAGGATCGCAGCATAGGGTTCCAGCGTGCAATCGAATTTCAGGCCAAACCCGCCGCCCACAGCGGGGACCGTTACTCTGACCATCGAAGGCGAAATGCCCAGCACCTTTGCGGTAACAGCCCTGACCGTCCAAGGCGCTTGGGTCGAGGTGTGTATATGATATCTACCATCCTCGAAAGAAGCTAACACCGCACGCGGTTCGAAGGAGACGTGACTTTGGCGACCGACCTCATAAGTCCCCTCGACCACAGTGACATCGGGGCGGGCGAAAGCAGTCTTGGTATCGCCGCGCTGCACGCTCGCCTCCCAAGCCACGTTGCCACCGCGCGCCGCACCCTCTTTGAGCACCTCATAAGAGGCCCAGTCGGGATGAATAAGTCTGGCACCGTGGGCCAAAGCCTCAGCCATCGTCAACACCGCAGGCATGGGTTCGGTGTCCACGATAACCGCGCGCGCGGCGGCGTGCGCCTGCGCCAGCGTATCTGCGGCTATGGCGGCGATAGGCTCGCCATGGTGGCGGATAAAAGCGCCCGCAAAAATGGGCTGATCAGCGATGCCGATGCCATGAAGGCCAGGTCCATCCGCTGCGGTGGCAATCGCGCGCACACCGGGCATTGTCTGGGCGCGCGTGACATCGACACGCAAGATCCGCGCCGAGGCAACTTCGGCGCGCACCAGAACGGCGTGCAGGGTTTCAAGGCCCCCCAAATCGGCGGTGTAGCGCGTGCGCCCTTGCAGTTTGTCGCTTGCATCGCGGCGCGGATAATCCATCACGGCGGGGTGGACAGGATCCCGGGTCATTGCGCGCCCGCCTGCGATTGCAAGGAAAGAACAGCATCGACGATGCGTTCATATCCTGTACAGCGGCAGATATTGCCTGTCATCGCAGCCTTGACCTCTGCCCGATTGGGGGTGGGATTGGTTTGCAGAAACTTGCTCAGGGCCATCACCATGCCGGGAAAACACATGCCGCATTGCACGACATCTTGATCTTTGAAGGCCAATTGCAGTGCGTTTGGCGCATCGACGGGGGCAATACCTTCGATTGTGGTCACACAGGCGCCCTCTAACAGCCCGATCGGCCGCAGGCAGGACGGCACGGCAACCCCGTTGATATGGACGATACATGCCCCACAGAACCCTTCTTTGCAGACAGGTTTTGTCCCCGTCAGCCGAAACGTCTCGCGCAAGGCATCCAGCAGCGAGGTCCGCGGATCGCCCAAGAAAGTTCGAACTTCGCCATTCAGGGTCAGATTTACAGGCATCTATGCAATGTTTCCTTCAAGCTGACCCAGCAGATCGATATAAGCGCTGCAAAGAACATGCGGCAAGACTTGGGCGCGGTACCAACCCGGTGCGCCACCTTCTTCTCGCGGGGTAAAGTCTGCGATGTGGTTTGCGGCTATGACTTGTAGGGCCGCGGGCGCGAGAAATTGCCCCTCAAGGGCCTGTTCCAGCGCGGCCCATCGGCGCGCTGTCGCCTCAACTGACCCAACGGCGATCCGCACGTCGCGCAGGGTGTTGTCGCTGTGCCTTGCGGCACGGATGCTGACGATCGCAACCGGGTAATCGCCGGCCTTGCGCAGCGTCAGTCGGGCATGAGCGCTGCAGGTGTCGGACACCGGAATGGTGATCTGGGTAAGTATTTCAGGACCCCTGTGATGCGCACGCAAAGCCAGATAGTCAGCAAGGGGAAGGGTTTGGGTGCTGTTGGTTGCGTGCAATTCAACCGTCGCATCAAGACAAAGTGCTGCCGCAACCAGATCGGCCGCCGCAAAATCAACCGCACATATGTTGCCCCCGATGGTTGCGACATGGCGCACGCCCGGATTGGCCGACGCTCCCGCAGCCTGCCGCAAAGCCCTCAACGTGGGCAGATCAGGCATAGCTTGTGACAAGGCGTGGTGCGTCACCATGGAGCCGATCGTTATATCACCTTTGTTTTTGGCGACACGTCCAAGCTCTGGAAGATGGGACAAGGCCACAAACATGCGCGGCAAGGGGGTGTGGCGGCATGGCGCGCGCATGACCCAAGTTGCCCCCGCAACAATGGTGGCACCGGCGTTCGGATCGCAAAGAACGTCCAACGCCTGTGGTATTGTTTGCGGCATGAAAACAGGTGATGAGGAGATCAAATAGCCTAATCCTTTGTTTTCATTTTCATTCAGATCACTCTCTTGTCAGAACGCTTTCGGGTTTGCATCAAACTTGCTGCGTTTTGCCTCTCGTGTACCGCCGCGACAACAGCCACGGCGGCAAGGATAGAAGAACTTTCGCCCTGTCGGTGAGGATGCACGAACTTCCAAATCGCCGTCAAGCAAGCTTTACGCCCACCCCACCAGACACAAAGCTTGCCTGACGAATCAAAGCAAGTGTGCAGCCGATGTCTCAGGTTATATTCGCCGAATTTTTTGGCAAAAAGTGGTCACTGGTCGCTTGTAAATCGATCATGACTGAGCAAATCCGTGGGCTGATTGGTCAAAAAAGTGATCGTCACCCAGTCGAACC
>CAXNKP010000413.1:0-3106 GCA_964202815.1 Stagnihabitans sp.
CAGCCCGTTAAAACCCAACTGCCCGCGCAACAGATCAAGGTTCAAGGCTTTGGACACGGCGGCCGGTCGATAAGCTTCTATCCCCGCATCCGAGTTTTGCGCCAAAATATAGGATGGCAGGGCGATATGGGCCGACATGACCGACATCACCCCTTGGGCGATGGCGGCGCGGTACAGGCGGCCAAAGGTTGCCTCCCACTGTGCCATAGACAAGGGGTTGATCGTGGTAACCAAATGCTGGTCGCGGTCGTCATAGCCTTCGCCGGGCCAATGCTTGACGGTGGCTGCGACCCCTTCGGATTGGAATTCATCAATCTGGGCAAGGGCTTGCGCTTCGATCGTATCCACCGAGGCGCCAAAGCCGCGTGTCGCCACAATGGCGCTGCGAAAGGCGTGGTTGATGTCGATAACCGGCGTGAAGGACCAGTTGATCCCGATGGCCCGCGCTTCTTGCGCCATGATGCGGCTGATGGTGCGACTGGCTTGCAGGTCGTTCACGGCAGCCAAGGCCAGCGGATTGGGCACCTCAGTGCCCAAGGCCAGCGACATCCGGCTGCCCTCGAGGTCGGCGGAAATAAAAAGCGGTACTTTGGCCGTGCCTTGCAGTGTGTCGATGAACTGCGCCTCATACTCCAAATCGGACGAGAAATTACGCGTGATCCCCGCAGGCTTAAGATGCGCCAAGCGCGTCAATTCCTGCGGATCCTGCCCCATCGAGTGAAAGACAAACAACTGACCGATTTTTTCGGCTGGCGTCATCTGGGCCTTGGTGGCCGCGACCCAATCAATCGCCGCTTGGGTCAAGCAGAAAGGCGCTTTGCGCAGAAGGTCGGTGCTGGTCATGATGGCCCTTGGGAATCGAGGTGGTCTTCGCAGCAGTACACCTTTATGACAGGGTTTTGCAAAGCCCGTGCCGCCCCTTGCACCTGCGCCCGACCCCTTCCATGGTGCACGCAGTTCAAGAAGGGGCGCAGATGGGTATGAGCGAAGTGATCCTGCTGTTTTGCGGGGGCCTTTTGGCAGGCATCATCAACGTCATCGTGGGCGGTGCGGGGTTCATGACCTTTCCGCTGCTGATGGCGGCGGGTATGAGCGAGATCGAGGCCAACGCCTCTAACTTCGTGGCGGTTTTGCCAGCCAATCTGGTGGGCACATTTGTTTATCGCAAAGACCTTAAGTTGGTGAAAAAACATCTGGGCCTCAGACTTTTAATGGCAACCATAGGAGGGCTGATAGGATCACTGACCCTGACCCTTACAGGGCAAGCCTCTTTCCAATCGGCGGTGCCGTGGTTGTTACTGTTTGCCACAACATCTTTTGCCATAGGGCCACTGGTGAAAGCGAAAATTGAAACCTATCCGCAGTTTGAACGCAGCCACTGGGTCTGGCTGCAACTGACGCTGGAATTTTGCGTTTACATTTATTCTGGCTATTTTGGCCTTGGCATGGGGATTATTCTGTTTGCCATCTACGGGATTTTTTCCCAAATGACACTGCATCAAGGCAATGCGGTGCGCAATATAACGACAAGCCTGTCCAGTTTGGTGGCAATTGGCATATTCATTTATGCAGGGCTGATCCGTTGGTTGCCCGCGCTGATCATGATGTCGGGGGCGGTGGCAGGCGGGTTTGTGGCCATAAAAATTGCCAAACGCCTGCCTTCTGCATGGGTGCGATTGGCCATATTAATTTGGGCCTTCGGGTTGACCGGTTTGGCGTTTTATCGTTATTTTTAAGCTAAACAAGAACGCGTGCCTTCGGCAGAATGCTGTCGATGCCCGATCAGGGCCCCGCGGCACAAATTCCAAGAGACATCCGTCAAGTTAAACTATGACGCGGGCACGTCATTCGCAGGCAAGGTCCGATACACATGGGGGGCAGCATGCGGCCCGGTGGCAGGACAGGTCTTGCCCAAAGCAAGGCAACGGTCGGTTGGGTGGCGCGCGCACTGCCTCATTCTTCAAAATGACCAAATCATCGACGATCAGGCCGAAAAATCTGCAATCCGCCCTGATCTGCGCCGCAGCGCTTCTTGTATTTGTGGCCACTGCCATAAGGGCAGGGATCGTTTCGACCAACCTTTAGGGAAACTGCCGGTCTGCGGGCGCGCAAGGCAGTCTTGAACCGGTTGAAATGGCTCTGGGCGTTGAACGCAAGCGTGTGGTTCCCTTTCAGACAATCGTGCATGGCGGTTATTGCCGTCGGTATCAAATCGGGTGGACGGTCAGTCAATTTTTTTGATCAATTTTGGGCAACTGGCTTTCGTTGGATGCCAAATCGATCAGCAACATGATCACGTCGAAAGCTGCTGCCGCGCCTTTATCATCGCAGGTCTCGTAGGCAGTCCAGGAATGTGGGCGACGGAGAGTGGCCTGTTCAAAGCCGGAAATCCAGAACTCCCAAAACGGAGCATCTTCCCCTTCGGCATGTTCCAGCAAGATGTCGTAGGGCGATGACCGTTTGGCCAGATTGTCTGCAACGCGGTTGTAGTGGCCCATGACCGCATCAATCGTATCTTGCGCTTCTTGCGCACCGCAAAACTCTGGCTCACCGTTCATGGCCCATAGGTCTGGCAACCATTCGCTGGCCATGATTATCTCGGGGCACACCAACAGGCCCGCAAAAAACCGTCAAGTTCTCTGACGCACATAGCGTCGGAGATGACTTCGATGTTGCCCAAGACGCCGTTGAGGTGTTCCAGTTCACGATCAGAATGCAAAGCGAAAACTTTCCACGGGGTGCGGGCGGTGGTTGTTCAAGATGACAACGTTTGGTCAGCGGTCAAAGTCCGCACCTTTGCGGGCTATGGCACCGCGTTCAAATGGGCACGGCTGCAATCAAACACGCCTGTCCTGCACCCCCCAGTAAAAATCTGCCGTCACTGTAACAACATGAGCGCGTCGCTTTCGCCTTCCAATAATTGCAAATCTACGACATTTCGAACCATACCAAGAGGAGAAAGCCTCGCACAGGCCGGCACAGAGGCCAGAAAAGCATCGCCCAAGTCAATCCCAAGTTTGCGCGAAGACTGGCTGTAGCAGGTCAGCGCGGCAACAAAAAAGTGCGCCGGCAGACTGGCGCGACCGCAGCATAATGCGGCGCAGAT
>CAXNKP010000414.1:0-3097 GCA_964202815.1 Stagnihabitans sp.
TCCGCTACCGTGCGGGCGGCATCAACCACATGGCGTTCTACCTTTCCTTTGAACACCGACAGGCCGACGGGTCCTATAAGAACCTGTACCCCGATCTGGTCAAAGGCTACCGCGAGGGGCGTTTCCCAAAGCCCAGCCATTGGAACCCGCGCTGCCCCAACAAGGTGCGCTACGAAATGCTCACCCGTCTGGGCTATTTTGTCACCGAAAGCAGCGAACATTTCGCCGAATACACCCCGTGGTTCATCAAGCGCGACCGCCCCGACCTGATCGAAAAGTTTGGCATCCCGTTGGATGAATACCCCAAGCGGTGCATCGAACAAATCGCCCGTTGGAAGAAAGAGGCGACCACCCTGAAAGAGGCCAATACGATCGAGGTGAAAGAAAGCCACGAATACGCCAGCCAGATCGTGAATTCGGTCGTCACGGGCGAACCTTCGGTGATTTACGGCAACCACGGCAACAAGGGCTATATCCCCCAATTGCCCGAAGGCTGCGCTGTCGAGGTGCCAACGCTGGTTGATCACATGGGCCTGCAACCCACCGTGGTGCGCGACATCCCACCGCAACTGATCGCGCTGATGCGCACCAATATCAACGTGCAAGACCTGACGGTTCAGGCCCTGCTGACCGAAAACCCCGAACACATCTACCACGCCGCCATGCTGGATCCCCACACGGGGGCAGAGCTTGACTTGCAGCAAATCTGGGATCTGACCCATGATTTGCTGGTGGCGCATGGCGACTGGCTGCCCGAATGGGCGCGGCCCAAGACCTCTAAGGTCGCCTGATGGCACCGCGCCATCTGGTAATCGTCGGTGGCGGCACAGCCGGTTGGCTGGCCGCCCTGATGCTGGCCGATGTGGCGGGGCGCAAAGGGTGGGGGACCAAGATCACCGTGATCGAATCCTCTAAAATCGGCACAATTGGTGTGGGCGAAGGATCAACAGCTGTCTTTCGTCAAATGCTCAAACACCTCGGCCTAGATGAGGCCGAGTTCTTGCGCGAAAGCGGTGCCACGATCAAATATGCCATTCGCCACCGCGATTGGCGGCGGGTGGGGCACAGCTATGATGGGCCGATCGATGACCCGTCTTTGCTGACCCCCGGTTTGGCCCTTGACACCTATGCCGTCGCCGCAGGCCGCCCCGTGGCCGAGGCGCATGTGTTCCAGCACCTGCTTAACGCCAACCGCGCGCCTGTGGCGATCAAAGACGGCCGTAGCATTCCGGCAAGCCCTTTTCACCATGCCTTTCATTTCGATCAGGCCCGCGCGGGCGCTTGGCTGCGCAAAAAGGCCAAGGGCATATCAGTGATCGACGATCAGGTCCGGTCCGTGGAAAAGGGCGAGGGCGGCATCACGGCCTTGGTTATGGACAGCGGTGCGCGGGTAGAAGGCGATTTCTTTCTGGATTGCAGCGGCTTTCGCCGCGCCTTGATTGGTCCCTTGGGGGCAGAGTGGCTTAGCTACGCCCATATGCTGCCCGTCAACCGCGCCATGCCCTTTTGGGTTGATCTGAAAGACGGTGCCGAAATTGCGCCCTGCACCACCGCTTGGGCGCAAAAGAACGGCTGGATCTGGCAAATCCCCACGCAAGACCGCTATGGCATGGGCTATGTCTATTCCGACGCCCACACCACCCCAGATGAAGCCAAGGCCGAGGTCGAAGCCGCCCTTGGCCACGAAATCCACCCCCGCAATGACATCGCCATTGATGCGGGCCGTCTGAAATCGGCGTGGATCGGCAATTGCGTGGCCTTGGGCCTGTCGTCCAGCTTTCTGGAACCGCTAGAGGCGACATCGATCCACGGCACCATCGTGCAGTTGATGCTTTTGGCCGAATGGCTGGGCCATCCGACAGGGCAGGTTCTGTATAACGCTGCCGTGGCCCGTCAGGTCGACGACTTTCGCGATTTCATCCGCCTGCACTATGTCAGCGAACGGCGCGATTCGCCCTTTTGGCGCGATGTGGCGGAAAGCCATCCGCAGGTTGTGCGCGACAGGCTGGCCCTGTGGCAAACCCGCCTGCCGCAAGCGCAGGATTTCGACCCCTTTCCCTTGGGTCTGCCGCATTTGCAAGGCCAGCTTTCTACCCCGGTGCTGGCTGGCCTGGGCCTGCTTAACCGCGCCGCAGCCAAGGCCGAGATGGAAACATCTCCTGCCCTGCGCGACAAAACCCGCTTGGCCCATGCCAACCTTGTGCGCGATTACACCCGTGCCGCCAGCCAATGCGCCCCGCACCGCGCATGGCTTGGCAGCTTATAGACTCGGCAAAAAACCACCTCGCGCTGTGCTTAAAGCAACTCTCGCACGACAGTTTCCACCATCTGCACATCTTCCACCGTGCAATCAAACTGCCCAACCTGCACACGAATGACAAAGCGGCCCTGATGGCGGGTTTGGGTCAGATAGATGCGGCCATCATCGTTGATGCGGGTTAACAAGGCTTCGGTGGCAGCATCGCTGCCCAAAGCAAAGGTGAACAGCGACAGCGATGGCTGGGTGACAATCTCAACCTCCGCCACCTTGCCCAAGGCCAAGGCCAAATCCTGCGCCCAAGCCACATGGTTGCGAATACGCCCGCGCAGCCCCTCTAGCCCATAGGCGCGCAGGGTGAACCACAGTTTCAGCGCGCGAAAGCGCCGTCCCAACGGCACGGTCCATTCGTTGAAATTCACCACCTCTTCGCGGCCCGCCGTTTGCAGATAACTGGGGCGCAGGCCAAGGGTTTTGACCTGCGGGCCGGGGTCGCGCAGAAACTGCACCGCGCAGTCAAACTGCGCCCCCAGCCATTTGTGCGGGTTAAAGACAATGCTATCAGCCCCCTCCACCCCCGCCCAAAGGCTGCGAAACTCGGGGCAGATCATCGCAGACCCCGCCCAAGCCGCATCGACATGCACGGGCAGGTCATGGGCCTTGGCCACCCTGATACACTCCCCCATCCGGTCAAACGCCCCGACAGAGGTGCCCCCCGCACATAAAACCACCCCCGCAGGCACAAACCCTGCCGCCAGATCGGCGGCAATGGCCGCTTGCAGGGCAGAGGTGGTCATCGACAAAGTGGCATCGGTGGCGATCTTGACCAGATTGTCTTGG
>CAXNKP010000415.1:0-3088 GCA_964202815.1 Stagnihabitans sp.
TCATTTCAAGGGCATCGCGGTAGACTGGGTCGTGCCAGCCTTCGATGTCGATCGATCCTGACCATCCGGCCAAGCGCAGTTGCGAGATGATATCGGTCCAGTTGCTGTCGCCAAAACCGGGGGTGCGCATGAAGACAAACTTTTCTTGCCCGAATATCCCATGCTCTTTGATCACGTCCCAACGGATCGTGGCGTCCTTGCCGTGGACGTGAAAGAACTTGTGCGCCCATTTGCGGATTTGTGGGATCGGGTCGATCAGATAGACCATCTGGTGGCAAGGTTCCCATTCCAGACCTATATTGTCGTCGGGGGTTTCGTTGAACATCCGCTCCCAAGCGTCGGGATTATGCGCGATGTTCCAGTCACCAGTGGCCCAGTTGCCATCCATGGCACAGTTTTCAAAGGCAATCTTCAGGCCCTTATCCGCCGCGCGTTTGGCCAAATCGGACCAAACCTGCCGGTAACGGGGCAGGCTGTCTGTCAAGGGTTTGCCACGCAGGCGGCCGGTAAAGCCTGCCACACAGGTCGCCCCGAAATGATGGGCATTGTCGATGCAGTCTTTCCAGCCTTGCAGCGTCTGCAGATCCATCGGCTGCTCTTCCAAAGGATTGCCAAACATGCCCAAGGTAGAGATGGAGATGTCGCGGTCCCCAATCGCCTCGCGGCAGCGTTTGCCCAATTCTGCAAGGTTCTGGCCATTGGTGGTCTGCCAAAAGAAGGGCTCAAAACTTTCGAACCCCAGATCGGCGATGGCTGCGATGTTTTGGGCCGCCTGACCTTCGCTGGCGCGGATCATCGTCCCGATCCGGATGGCTTTGGCCGGGTTTGCTGGGTGCTGTGTCAAATCACGATCTCCACTCTGGCCCGCGTTCGGGCACTTTCGACCGCGCCGAACACCATGGCGAGGCTTTTGATATTGTCATGGCCCACCGTCTCGGGCTCTTGGTGCGCCTCTAGCGCGGACAGGAATGCGGCGATGACGCTGCCGTGGCCGTGCGTCTGGCCCTCATCCGCAGGCGGCGGCACGGCTAGGGGGGCAAGGGGGCGAAAAAATCCGTCTGGTCCGGCCAAAACGCGGGCCTCGAAGTGATCGGCACCGTCCCACAGCACGGTGCCTTGGGTACCGATGATCCGCCAAGAGGAGTCCCAGTTCGTCGGCGCACCTTCGGCCACCCAAGACCCGCGATAGGTAAAGATCACTCCGTCGCTCATCTCAAAGATGGCGTTCGCGGCGGCACCATGGGTGTTCCACGACCCTTCCGGATTGCTTTCGTGGCAATAGACAGCCAAAGCTGTCTTGCCCGACATGAAGCGCGCCCCGTCAAAGGTGTGGATCGCCATGTCAAGCAGCAACACATTCTGCATCTGTTCGCGAAAGCCGCCAAAATGCGCGCCTATGAAGAAATCGGCGTGAACCGCTGTCAGCGTGCCAAGCTCACCCGAGGCCACAAGCCGCTGCAAGCGCCGCACCCCGGCGTTGTAGCGGCGGTTCTGCATCACCGCGTGGGTGCGACCCGTTTCGCGCGCCAAGCCTGCCAATTCACGCGCCTGCGCCATCGAGGTGGCCATAGGTTTTTCCGACAGCACATGGCAGCCGTGGCGAAGAGCGGCTGAAACAACCTGCAACCGCGCTTCGGGGACCACGACATCAAACAGCAGATCTGCCTCGGTACGCGCCAAAACCGCGGCGACATCGGTGCCGGTCACCGCATGGATCAGGCCAAAGGCATCGCGCAGCGCCAAAGCGGCTTGGGGGTTCACATCCACCAGACCGACGATCTCGACCCGCCCGATCAGATCGGGCTGCTCGTGCAGGGCTTTCACCCAACCACGCGCCATCGCCCCACATCCTGCCAACACAGCGCGAAATACCACCGACATTCCCCGGTTCTGGCCCCTTTTCAGAAGCAGCCTTCATGCGCAAACATATGCCGTAAACGTTTACGACGATGGACCTTCAGAAGATCCGTGTCAACTGGCGTTGCGACAAAGCTTGCAGTAGAACGGCGCGGGAATGAGGAGGCTGCGGCTTCGATGGTTGGGATCAAACGTCTGGCGGATCATCTGAACCTGTCGATTGGCACCGTATCGCGGGCGCTGAACGACAGGCCTGATGTGAATGAAGACACGCGCAAGCGGGTCTTGCAAGCCGCAGGCGAACTTAACTATGTGGCCAACCAATCCGGCCGCAGCCTGCGCAGCGGCCTGACCGGGGCAATCGGCTTCATGGTTCAGACTGGCCCGCAGTTCAATGTGCAGGGTGACAACTTCTTCACAACGGTCTTTGATGGCGTTCAGACCGTGCTCAATCGCCATCATCTGGATCTGATTGTCTTGCTGTGTTCGGCCAGCGAAGATCCCGATCAATATCTGCGCCGCATGGTGCTGCGGCGGTTCGTGGATGGGATGATCATCTCTCACACGCTGCGCGAGGATCCGCGCATCGCATTCTTGGCCAGCCGCCGCCTGCCATTTGTCACCTTGGGCCGGTCGCAGACCGATGCCGGCCAATCCTGGCTTGATATCGACTTTGAAGCGATCGGCCGCCGCGCCGTAGAGCGTTTTGTGCAGCGCGGTCACCGCAACATCGCCGTGGCGCTGCCGCTTGATGACATCAACCTCGGCTCTGTCTTGCACGCCGCCGTCGCGGCCACGATGGCCCAAAACGGACTAACCTTAAGCGCCGCCAACACCTTGCGCTCCCATCCCGGCGAGATCGGCGGCCATGAGGTGGCGGGGCAATTGATGGCCCTGTCACCGCGCCCCACCGCCATTGTTCTAAGTGACGACTCGCTGGCCGTGGGCCTGTATCGCGGCTTGATGGAAAACGGCATTTTGCCCGGGCGCGATATCAGCATCATCGGGCGCGACAGCCTGCCCGTGCGATTTTTGTCGCCCACCCTAACCCGTTTCGGCCAGTCGCTGCGCAACCTTGGGATCGACCTTGGAGAGGCCCTTTTGGCCTCAATGCCGGCCTATGAGAGGCTTTATCCGCTTGGCAAAGTCCGTAAGGTTTTGGACATGCAATTCTTTGAAGGCGAAAGCGACGCACTGACAATTGCAAATTGATGGCCCGTTTTTTCCCAGC
>CAXNKP010000416.1:0-3088 GCA_964202815.1 Stagnihabitans sp.
AAGATGTTTCGCATGGGGCTAGAGGGCGGGCGGCCTGCGGCGGGCGAGGTCGGGGCGCAGCCGGAGTGGTTCTACAAGGGCAATGGCCACGCCGCCGTAGCGCCCGGTGCGGCCCTGACTGCCCCCGGCTTTGCCGAGGATGGCGGCGAAGAGCCTGAAGTTGTGGGCGTTTACATCGCAGGACCAGACGGCGCGGTGCACCGGATCGGCTGGGCCTTGGGCAACGAATTTTCCGACCATGTGACCGAACGGGTCAATTACCTGTGGCTGGCCCATTCCAAGCTGCGCGTGGCCTCTTATGGGCCCGAGATTTTGGTGGGCGATTTGCCTGCCGACATCAGCGGCACCAGCCGCATCCGCCGTGATGGTGCGGTGATCTGGGAAAAGCCCTTCTTGTCAGGAGAGGCGAATATGTCGCACACCATCGCCAATCTGGAACACCACCATTTCAAATACGACATCTTCCGCCAAACTGGCGATGTGCACGTGCATTTCTTTGGCACCGCCACCCTGTCGGTGGCAGACGGCATCAAAACGCAGGCCGGCGATGTCTTTGAAATTGACTCGGCCCCCTTCGGCCTTCCCCTGATCAACCCTTTGGCCTTTGCCCCTGCCCAAGTCGGGGCCCAAACCGTGAAAGCCCTGTGAGGATAGCATGACATTCAAACCCGCCGCTTGGCCCCGCAAACTGCGCTCGCAAACCTGGTTCGGCGGGGCGTCGAAAGACAATATCTACCACCGCGGCTGGATGAAGAACCAAGGCTTTCCGCCGGACCTGTTCGATGGCCGTCCGGTGATTGGCATTTTGAACACATGGTCGGAACTGACCCCCTGCAACGCGCATCTCAACGATCTGGCGCAAAGGGTGAAGCACGGAATCTACGAGGCGGGCGGCTTTCCCGTCGAAGTGCCGGTCTTTTCCACCAGCGAAAGTGCCTTTCGCCCCACGGCCATGATGTTTCGCAACCTCGCGTCAATGGCGGTCGAAGAGCAGATGCGCGGCCAGCCGATGGATGGCTGCGTGTTGCTGGTCGGCTGTGATAAGACCACGCCCTCGCTGCTGATGGCCGCCGCCTCAACCGATCTGCCCTCGATCATTGTCACAGGCGGGCCGATGTTGAACGGGTACTATAAGAACGAACGCGTGGGGTCTGGCACGCATTTGTGGAAATTCTCGGAAGCGGTCAAGGCGGGGACCATGACCAAGGAAGAGTTTGTCGAAGCCGAAGCTTCGATGAGCCGCTCACCCGGGTCATGCAACACGATGGGCACGGCATCCACCATGGCGTCCATGGCGGAAGCTTTGGGCATGGCGCTGTCAGGCAATGCCGCGATCCCCGCCGTAGACAGCCGCCGCCGCGTGATGGCGCAGCTGACAGGGCGGCGCATTGTGCAGATGGTCAAGGATGACCTGAAGCCCTCGGACATCTTGAAAAAAGAGGCGTTTGAAAACGCGATCCGCACCAATGCCGCCATCGGCGGGTCGACCAATGCCGTGATCCACCTGTTGGCCATCGCAGGCCGCGCCGGCATAGACCTGACGCTGGAAGACTGGGACCGCTGTGGCCGTGATGTGCCCACGATTGTGAACCTGATGCCCTCGGGCAAATATCTGATGGAAGAGTTCTTCTATGCCGGCGGCCTGCCCGTCGTGATCCAGCGCTTGGGCGAGGCGGGGATGTTGCACAAAGACGCGCTGACCGTGTCGGGCGAAACCATGTGGGATCAGGTCAAGGATGTGGTCAACCACAACCCCGATGTGATCCTGCCCGCTGACAAGGCGCTGACCCAATCGGGCGGTGTGGTCGTGGTGAAAGGCAATCTGGCGCCTAAGGGCGCGGTGCTTAAACCTTCGGCCGCGACTCCGGCGCTGATGACACACCGTGGCCGTGCGGTGGTGTTCGAAGACATCGACGATTACAAAGCCAAAATCAACGACGAGGCGCTGGATATCGATGAAACCTGCGTGATGGTGCTGAAAAACTGCGGCCCCAAGGGTTATCCGGGCATGGCCGAGGTTGGCAATATGGGCCTGCCGCCCAAGGTGCTGCGCAAGGGGATCACCGATATGGTGCGCATTTCGGATGCGCGTATGTCGGGCACGGCCTTTGGCACGGTGGTGCTCCACACCTCACCCGAGGCGGCGGCCGGCGGGCCGCTGGCTGTGGTGCAAAACGGCGACATGATCACGCTGGATGTGCCCAACCGCCGTTTGCATCTAGAGGTGTCAGATAGCGAACTGGCCGAGCGTTTGGCCAAATGGCAAAGCCGCATTGTGCCGCCGCCTTCGGGCTATGCGCTGTTGCACCATCTGCATGTGCAAGGGGCTGATACGGGCGCCGACCTTGATTTTCTCAACGGCGGGCGTGGCAATCCGGTCGGCAAAGATTCGCATTAAGGGGACAGCGTCCATGAAAATCGCCTTGGTGGGCATCGGTAAGATTGCGCTGGATCAGCACGTGCCCGCCATCGCGGCCTCACCCGATTGGGAGTTGGCCGCGACCGTCAGCCGCAGCGGGCGGGTGGCGGATGTGCCCGCCTTTAATGACTTTGACACATTTCTGGCAGAGCGCCCCGATGTGCCAGTTGTCTCGCTTTGTATGCCGCCGGTGCCGCGCTACGCCTATGCGGCAGCAGCTTTGCGGGCGGGGCGGCATGTGATGCTGGAAAAACCGCCCGGGGCGACCTTGGCCGAGGTGTATGATCTGCAAGCCATGGCGGCAGCGCGCGACCTGACGCTGTACACCACATGGCACAGCCGCATGGCCCATGCGGTGGCGGCAGCCAAGGCATGGCTGGCCGATACAACCGTCACCAAAGCCCATATCACCTGGCGCGAGGCTGTGCGCAAATGGCACCCGGGGCAAGACTGGGTCTTTGAACCGGGCGGCATGGGCGTCTTTGATCCGGGCAGCAACGCCCTGTCGATCTTGACCCATGTGCTGCCCCGCCCTGTCCACCTAACAGCGGCAACCTTGGAATTCCCGTCCAACCGTCAAACCCCGATCGCCGCCCAGATGACCTTTACGGGCGGTGTCACCGCCGACTTTGACTGGCGTCAAACGGGGCCGCAAACGTGGGACATCAC
>CAXNKP010000417.1:0-3082 GCA_964202815.1 Stagnihabitans sp.
GTTGACAGCAGTCCAGACGACGAAGCACGACGAAGGGAAGGATGACCTTTCCATACTCAGACTGCTTGAAGTCACCACGAAGGGTTTCGGCGATGGACCAGACGAAGGACCCCAAGTTCTTGATGTCAGTGCTCATGCTTACTTCCAAATCAGTCGTTGCTTTCTCACCTTGGTTGAGCATGTCTGGGCAGTCAAGGAAAGGCGAAGGCGACCAGTCTTCAGACAGTTCAGCAGACAGGTCCCCCACTGGATGACGGTCGGCAAGATCAGGGCGACAGAGGGACACAACGAATTACAATAGTATTACAGAAAATATGTACGCTTTTTTTGTGTTTTTTATCAATATGTTACATTAGAATTTTTTATTGGTAAGGGAGAGGTCGAGAGTTCAATCCTCTCTTGCAGCACCATTTATCCCAATAAAAACAACGATTTGCAAAACTGACTTTGCCAAAAGTAGTATACCATAGACATATGCTACTCTTGAGCGCATTGTAGCTATGGCTTGAGGTGAAACATGGGCAAACAGGCAAAACCCGCGTTGATGGATCATGAAACGGTGATTACGGCGAAATTCCGTACGACACCCATTGCAGCGACCATCTCAAAAATCACAGGCCTGCCTGTGTCCGCCATCGTCTAAAAATGTGCCGCAAGTTCATTTTGGCAGTTCAGGGTGACCTGCGATCATCACGCCCAGGTCGTCGGCACCGGAGAAGTCAGACTGCGCCATATAGCCGGGTTCCGGTGCTTGGCGGAAGATGACGAAAGCCGCGTCCGAACTGATCAGGCCCCCTAGAACTTCTTCACAATCACACGCATGGTCGCCAACCTCGCACGCAAAACACCAGGGCGCGATTCACTCCGACTGTGCCTGAAAACTGCCACTTGGGACGAGGAGTATCTCGCCAACATCACCAAAGCATAATCTTTCATCTGATTTTCCTTGGCTAAGTCTGGGGTCGCAGGATGGGATGCGATATGCCTTCTTGCAGGGTTTGATGCCCAAATCCCTACTTGACTTAGGGCCCACTTCAGGGGCAAATGCGACATCCCGAGCTTAGCTTGTTTGGTCGGGGCGTTGGTATGTCGTCCCAAAAGGGCGCGCAGTTCGAAGGCGGGGCAACCTGCAAACACCCACATACGTGGGGGCCGAAGAACGCGGAGAGAGAAAAGGAAGAACTATGTTTGCGGTCCTCAAGACCGGTGGCAAGCAATACACGGTGCGGGCGGGTGACGTTCTGCGTGTGGAAAAGCTGGCTGCCATTGCTGGTGACAAGATCCAGTTCAATGAAATTCTGATGGTTGGTGGCGAAACGCTGACCGTGGGCGCGCCTTTGGTGGCGGGCGCTGCGGTTCAGGCCGATGTGATCGACCAGATCAAAGGCGAAAAGACGATCCACTTCGTCAAGCGCCGTCGTAAGCATTCGTCCCAGCGCACCAAGGGCCACCGTCAGCAGTGGACACTTGTCCGCGAGACCGAGGTTCTTGCTTCGGGCGCTGGTTCCACAGGTGTGGCTGCTGCGACCGGTACGGCCGCCGCGCGCCGCGCTGCCCACAATTTCGCTGCGAAGGAGTAATCCCCGATGGCACACAAGAAAGCAGGCGGTTCAACCCGCAACGGTCGCGACTCGGCTGGTCGTCGTTTGGGCGTCAAGCTGTTTGGCGGTCAGGCCGCTATTCCGGGCAATATCATTTGCCGTCAGCGCGGCACCACTTGGTTCCCTGGTGAAGGTGTTGGCATGGGCACGGATCACACGATCTTCGCAGTGGTCGAAGGCCGTGTCGCCTTTAAAAAGGGCATGAAGGGTCGGACGTTTATTTCTGTTCTGCCCGTCGCAGAGGCTGCCGAATAAGCCGAACCGTTACAAAGTGACTGTAAACGGGGGTCGGCTGAAAAGCCGGTCCCCTTTGTTTTTGGGCTTGTCGATAAAGGCCCACCCCCATGCGCTTTTTTCTGGAGCAATCCATGACGCTGAATGTCACTTTGCCGCGGCCCGAAACGGATGCGCAGCCAGAAATACCTGCTGGTCCTTTTGTTCTGCGCCCTGTGCGCCGGTCAGATGCTGGCTTGTTTGCGCTGTACGCAGGCGACCGCCGTGTTGCTGAAGGTACGCAAACGATCCCACATCCTTTGCCCCCAGGCGCATCCGAGGCTTTTGTGGCCCGCGCGATGAAACAGGGCGGGGTTGAGGATATCTGGGTTATCGACGGCACTGCGGCCGGTCTGGCCGAGGTCTTGGGCGTGATCAGCCTAAAGCGGATGGATGAAACCAAATGGAATCGCGGACAGTCCGAAATAGGCTACTGGGTGGCGCCCGCCTTTTGGAACACGGGCATCGCATCCCAAGCAGTTCGCGCGCTGATCTCTGCCAACCCCAAATGCAGCCGTAGCATCTTTGCCGAGGTTTTTCAGGACAATCCCGGGTCGGCCCGCGTGCTGACCAATGCCGGTTTTCAATATCTGGGCGATGCCGAAAGTTTTTCAGTAGCGCGCAATGCCCGTGTGCCGACGTGGACCTATATCCAAACTTTCGCCTGACAGCGCTGCCCTTGCATCTTTGGCCTTGCCAGTGTTGCATGGCGCAAATTGGGGGAGCCATGCGCAGCATCGACCTAAACTCTGATCTGGGCGAGGGGTTTGGCCCTTGGTCCATGGGTGATGATGCCACTATGCTGGGGCTTGTCACCTCGGCCAATATCGCGTGTGGTGGCCATGCCTCTGATCCTGAAACCATGTTTGCCACGCTGCGGCTTGCCGCCCAAAACGGCGTCACGGTGGGGGCCCATCCAGGCTATGCCGACCGCGAAGGCTTTGGGCGGCGTATCATTCCTATGACGGGGCCAGAGATCACCCGCATGGTGGCGGGCCAGATTGGCAGCCTGATGGGATTGGCCGCTTTGGCAGGCACCAAAGTGGCTTATGTCAAAGCACACGGGGCCTTGGCCAACCATGCCGCCGAAACCCCCGCCGTGGCCCAGGCGATTGTGGCGGCCTTGCGCGCCATATCGCCCGACCTTGCACTGTTGGCAATTTCGGGCACCTGTCAAGAACAAGCAGCCCGTGCGGCGGGCTGTCCGG
>CAXNKP010000418.1:0-3080 GCA_964202815.1 Stagnihabitans sp.
TTTTTCGAAGTGCCCTCGGTCGAACTGCGCTTTCGTGCCAGCCATTTCCCCTTCACCGAACCTTCGGCCGAAGTGGACATCCGCTGTTCATGGGAAGGGGGTCAGCTTAAGATCGGCCAAGGTGACTCGTGGCTGGAAATCTTGGGCTCGGGCATGGTGCACCCAAAGGTTTTGGCTGCTGCGGGCGTTGACCCCGCAAAATGGCAAGGATTTGCCTTTGGCATGGGCATAGATCGCATCGCCATGTTGAAATATGGCATCCCCGACCTGCGCGCCTTTTTCGAATCCGACCTGCGCTGGCTGCGCCACTATGGTTTTGCAGCGCTTGACATGCCCGATTTGCCCGGCGGCTTATCGTCTTGACCTTAGGCATGGCCGCCCTGCGGCCCCGCGCAACACTTATCCCCAGCCCTGCCCCGCAGGGTTACGTCCCCCGGAGGCTGCTATGAAGTTCACCCTGTCTTGGCTGAAAGATCACCTCGACACATCTGCCACGCTGGATGTGCTGACCGAGGCTTTGACCGACCTTGGCCTAGAGGTCGAGGAGGTGGTGAACCCCGCAGCCAAGCTCGCCCCGTTTACCTTGGCCAAGATTTTGCACGCCGAAAAGCACCCCGATGCCGACAAGCTGCGCGTCTGCCGCGTGTTGACGGATGAAGGCGAAAAGCAAATCGTCTGCGGCGCGCCCAATGCCCGCGAAGGGATCACGGTGGTTCTGTGCAAGCCGGGCGATTATGTGCCGGGCATCGATGTGACCTTGGGCGTAGGCATAATTCGCGGCGTGGAAAGCCACGGCATGATGGCATCAGAGCGCGAGTTGGAACTGTCAGACGAACATAACGGCATCATCGAACTGCCCTCGGGCGAGGTCGGACAGCGGTTTGTCGATTGGCTGGCGCTCAACCGCCCTGCCACAGTCGACCCGATGATCCATATCAAAATCACCCCCAACCGCCCCGATGCCTTGGGTGTGCGCGGTGTGGCGCGTGATCTGGCGGCGCGGGGCTTGGGCGTGTTGAAACCGATGGCTGCGGCTGTGATCAGGGGTGGCTTCCCCTCGCCCATCGGTGTTGCGATTGACGCTGATCTAAAGGCCAAAGGCTGCCCGCATTTCGCGGGCCGCACCATTCGCGGCGTCACCAACGGGCCTTCACCCGATTGGTTGCAACAGCGGCTGAAAGCCATCGGCTTGCGCCCGATTTCGGCGCTGGTCGATATCACGAACTACTTCACCTATGGCCTGAACCGCCCGCTGCATGTGTTTGATGCAGGAAAAGTCACAGGCACGCTGCGCATTCATGCCGCCGTGGGCGGTGAAGAATTTCTGGCGCTGGACGGCAAGACCTACACGTTGCGTGCGGGCATGATGGCGATTTCCGATGCGGCGGGGGTGGAATCGCTGGCTGGCATCATGGGCGGCGAAGTGTCGGGCTGCAGCGATGCGACAACCGATGTGTTCTTGGAAAGCGCCTTTTGGGACCCGATTACGATTGCGGCCACGGGCCGTGCGCTGAAAATCAACTCTGACGCGCGGTATCGGTTTGAGCGCGGTGTTGATCCGGCCTTTACGCTGGCCGGGTTAGACCTTGCCACGCAGATGATCTTGGACCTGTGCGGTGGCGAGGCGTCTGATCTGGTGCGAGACGGCGCGCCTTTGGATGTAAGCCGCGCTTATAAGCTGGATCCGGCGCGGCTGATCTCGCTGGTGGGCATGGACATCCCCGAGGCGGTGCAGCGCAAGACTTTAGAAGATTTGGGCTTTACGCTGAACGGCAATATGGCGACGCCGCCCACATGGCGCCCCGATGTGCTGGGTGAAGCAGACTTGGTCGAGGAAGTGGCGCGCATCGCCTCGCTGACCAAACTCCAAGGCCGCCCCCTGCCCCGCGTGAACACGGGCGTGCCACGGCCCATTCTAACCCCCTTGCAGGTCAAAGAACGCCAAGCGCGGCGGACGATTGCCGCTTTGGGCTATAATGAATGTGTGACCTATAGCTTTATCGACGCCGAAGCCGCCCGCCTGTTTGGCGGTGGGGCCGATGCGTTGCGCATCGAAAACCCGATCTCGTCCGAGATGACGCATATGCGCCCCGACTTGCTTCCCGGCCTGCTGCGCGCCGCTGCCCGCAACCAAGCACGCGGTTTTGCCGATATGGCGCTGTTCGAGGTGGGCCCGATCTTCACTGGCGGTGAACCGGGTGAGCAAAGCCTGCTGGCCTCGGGCCTGTTGATCGGCGTTATCGCCCCGCGCGACCCCTTTGGTTCACGCCGCGCGGTGGATGTGTTTGACGCCAAGGCCGATGCCGAGGCCGTGCTTGCGGCCCTTGGAGCGCCGACCCGTGTGCAAATAACACGCAAAGTGGCCGATTGGTGGCACCCGGGCCGTTCGGGGGCGATTGGTCTTGGGCCAATTTTGTTGGCAACCTTTGGTGAGGTGCACCCCCGCGTGCTGCAAGCCATGGGCGTCAAAGGCCCAGCGGTAGCCTTTAGCGTATTCGTGGCCGCTGTTCCCCTGCCCAAGGTCAAAACCCCCACCCGCGCTGCCCTGACCCTGTCTGACCTGCAAGCCGTGGACCGCGACTTTGCCTTCGTGGTCGACGCCAAGGTCGAAGCCCTTAGCGCCGTCAACGCCGCCCTTGGGGCGGACAAGTCGCTGATCGACAGCGTGAAAGTCTTTGACCAGTTCACTGGCGATAAAGCCGAAGCGCAGATGGGTGTGGGTAAGAAAAGCATCGCTTTCACAGTGCGCATGCAACCGCGCGAAAAGACCCTGACGGATGCCGAGATCGAGGCCGTCTCTGCCAAGATTGTCGAGAAAGTGAGCAAAGCCACCGGCGGCACCCTGCGCAGTTAAGAAAGCGGCATCCCGACGGCGCGCTTGGGCCCGACCTTGGCACGACGTCGCCGTCACCGTGGCGTTTGCCACCGCAACCCCTGCGCCCCTGTCAGGAGATTGGCCCTGAAATGTATCGCATCCCCTTTGGAATCTTAATGGAGTGCGAAATCTTGCAACCAAACAAGTTTTGGATATCAAGAACCAGACCCTGCTGCGTCAACGCAGCGCGTAAGATTTCGAGTGT
>CAXNKP010000419.1:0-3070 GCA_964202815.1 Stagnihabitans sp.
CAACGTGCGCCTGTCGCCCGAACAGGTGCTGTATACCATCATGCACGCTCAGGATGATGCGATCTTGGTACATGAAGATTTTCTGCCCCTGCTGCTGCCCTTACTGCCCCGCATCACACGGCCCCTGCGTCTGATCTTGCTATCCGACAAGCCCGCCGCCCTGCCAGAAGGCTTTGCTGGCACCTATGAGGCGTTGTTGTCCGCTGGCGATGCCAGCTTTGCCTTTCCCACCTTCTCAGAATCCACCCGTGCGACGCTGTTTTACACCACAGGCACCACGGGCGACCCAAAGGGGGTGACCTATTCCCACCGCCAATTGGTGCTGCACAGCCTTGGCGTCATCGCTTGCTTTGCGCCCATTCCGGGCAAGGGCGGAATCAAGGCCGATGACGTCTATATGCCGCTGACGCCCTTGTTTCATGTGCATGGCTGGGGCTTTCCCCTTATCGCCACCATGCTGGGGATGCGCCAAGTCTATCCCGGACGGTACGAGCCGCAAAAGCTGCTGCATCTGATTGCCACCCACGGCGTCACCTTCTCGCACTGTGTTCCGGCTGTTTTGGGCATGGTGCTGGGGGCTGCGGGGTCAGAGGCTGTCAATTTGGCGGGGTGGAAGGTGATCATCGGCGGATCGGCCCTGCCCGAAGGGCTGGCGCGTGCCGCCCTGGTGCGGGGCATTGATATTCACGCAGGCTACGGCATGTCAGAAACCTGCCCCGTACTGACCATCGCCGATATGGCCGCGACCCAAGGCCCGCAAGATACCACCGCCATCCGGATCGCCACGGGCAAGCCCATTCCCGTGGTTGAGATGCGCGTTGTGGACCCCGACATGAAGGATGTGCCCCACGACGGCATGGCGACCGGAGAGGTCGTGGCCCGCGCCCCTTGGCTGACTGATGGCTATTTGCACAACCTCGCAGGCACCGCCGATCTGTGGCGCGGGGGGTGGCTGCACACGGGCGATGTGGGCAATATCGCCCCCGATGGCACCTTGCGCATCACCGACAGGCTGAAAGATGTGATCAAATCGGGGGGCGAGTGGATATCCTCACTTGAGCTGGAAAGCCTGATCTCAGCCGTGGCGGGCGTGGCCGAGGTGGCCGTGGTGGGTGTTGCCGATGAACGCTGGGGCGAGCGGCCCGTGGTGCTGGTGGTATCACAGCACGATGTGGGCGAAGCAGTACAGGCGGCCGTGCAATCGGCCATAGCCGCAGGGCGATTGTCAAAATGGGCAGCGCCCGACCGCGTGCTGCGGGTAGAGGCGATCCCTAAAACCTCGGTCGGCAAGATCGACAAGAAAGCCATCCGCGCCAGCCTGGCCCAAGCCTGACGCATTCCCAAGCGCGGGGCTTAGGCTGGCAATTGGTTGTTTGCGCCAATCCGCCTTTGCGCGGTTTAGTCACGTCGACGAAGCCCTTTTCGCGAAAGAGACGGATATGTTCGGCATCACCCCCTCGGCCCGCCTGCGCCCCTCGCCCTATTACGAGGCGACCTTGGCCGAAGGGGTCTGCGCCTTTACAACCTATAACCATATGCTGATGCCGACCTCGTATGGCAAACCGCTGGAAGAATACTGGCGGCTGATCAACGGCGTCAGCCAATGGGATGTGGCGGTGGAAAGGCAAGTACAGTTGCGCGGCCCCGATGCGGGGCGCTTGGCGCAGATTTTGGCGCCGCGCGATTTGTCGCAAACCAAGGTGGGGCAGGGCAAATATGTGCCCTTGGTCAACCATCAAGGCGTGCTGATCAACGATCCGATCTGTTTGAAACTGGCGGAAGATCTCTATTGGCTGTCGATCGCCGACAGCAATATCTGGTTCTGGGCCAGTGCTATCGCCGCCGAACGCGGCTTGCGGGTAGATGTGTCAGAACCTGATGTCTCGCCCCTCGCCATTCAGGGGCCCAAGGCCGAGGATGTGGTGGCGCATCTGTGTGGCGATTGGGTGCGCGGGCTGAAATACTTCTGGTTCCGCGAGTTTGACCTACACGGCATCCCCTTGGTGGTGGCGCGTTCGGGCTGGTCAAAACAGGGCGGGTTTGAACTGTATCTGCGCGATGGCTCTCAAGGGACCAAGCTGTGGAACCTTGTGAAAGAGGCGGGGCAGCCTTGGGGCATTGGCCCGGGCAACCCCAATTGGAGCGAGCGCGTGGAAAGCGGTCTCATCTCTTTTGGCGGCGATACCGATGGGCAAACCAACCCTTACGAGGTGCGGATGGGCAAATATGTTGATCTGCATGTGCCCGATGACACGGTGGGCATCCAAGCCCTGCGCCGCATCGCGGCCGAAGGGCCAAAGCGGCATTCGTTGGGGATCATTCTGGATGCAGGCGATCCGGTGACGCCGGGGTTCTTGTGGAACCCAATTTTTAAAGACGGCGTCAAAGTTGGCGATCTGACCAATTGCATCTTTTCGATCCGGGTGCAAAAGAACTTGGGCTTTGCGCTGATTTCGCGCCATTGTGCGGTGGGTGATCGGGTTGAGGCCATGGTTGGTGGCGTGATGCTGGCGGGCGTTTTGACCGAACTGCCGTTTGTGTAAGGGGGCCATTCGGATGCTAAGGGCGCAAAGCCATGATTGAGGCCAAGGTTTTTGCAAGCTTCGCCGAAGGCTTTCGCGCGTCTTATGAAGACGAGTTGCGCGGTGAGGGCTTTTTTGCCTCGCTTGCACACAAAGACCCAATCCCCCGCCGCGCCCAGGTGTGGCGCAAGATGCTTGCCATCGAGCAGGTCACAACCCAAGCCCTGCAGCCTGCAGCCTATGCGCTGGGCCTTGCCTCTGGCGATCCCCAAGCCCTGCGTGCCGAAGGGACGGCAGAGGCTGACGACTGGCGGGCCTTGGGCTGGCAGGGCGCTTTGTTGGTGATGCGCGACGAGTTTCCCGCCTACCTGACCGAGTTTGAGGGCCTGCTGGCCCAAACCCCGCCAGACTATGCCCGCCTGATCGACATATTGATCCGCCACGAGATCGCCTTTATCGACTTTGCCACCGCCGAATTGGCGGGGCAGGCTGATAGCATGGATGTGCTGGATCGTTACCTAACGCAGGCCCGTGCCGCATGACGCGAT
>CAXNKP010000420.1:0-3067 GCA_964202815.1 Stagnihabitans sp.
CGTCGCGGACCAGAACAGCGTGCGCGCCCGGCGCGACAGCCGAAGCGATCTCGGCGAGATGCAGGTTCATCGCCTCGGTGTTGACATGGATAAGCACGAGGCGTGCGGCCACGCCGCGACCGGGGCAGGCCGCGCCGAAAAGATAGGCCCATTCGTAGCGCGTGTCCCGGAGGGCGCGGAGCCTGGTCCCGAGCCGCGCCCAAACGCGGGTCAGCGTGCCTTGCTGGCCGACTCTTGCTTCATCTTGAAACCACACCTCGAGCGGCTTGCCCTTCGCCGCCCAGATCAGCCGCCAGGGAAGCACCGCCACTACCGCCGCCGGGAAGTTTTTTAAACGTCTCCTGGGTGCCCGCACCTGCGGATTTCGGAAACACCGGACAGCGATTTCACTAAGTCGCGGACAGCCGTTTCAGTAAGTCCCGGACAGTTGTGCGACGTCTGGTCCTTGTGCTGCTGTCATTCGTCTGTGGTGATGATTTCGGGGTTTTTGGTCTGGGTCAATACGGGTTCGGCGTTTTTTCGGCGCATGCTATCTCCCTTCAGTTCGATGCGGTGGGCGTTGTGGATGATGCGGTCGAGGATGGCGTCTGCGATGGTGGGTTCGCCGATCATCTGATGCCAGCCTGAGACGGGAAGTTGAGCGGTGATGATGGTGGACCGCCGCTGATAGCGTTCCTCGAAGAGTTCGAGCAGTCCAAGGCGCTGCTGATCGGTCAGGCTGTGTGTTCCCCAGTCATCAAGGACAAGGAGCTGAACGCGGGCGAGCTTGTCGATGAGCCGCGGGAACCTGCCATCGAGGCGAGCGGTGGCCATTTCTTCAAAGAGGCGCGGCATGCGGGCATAGGCGACGGATTGGTCCAGACGCGCAGCCTGATAGGCGAAGGCACAAGCCAACCAGGTCTTTCCAGTGCCAGTCTGGCCGGTGAGAATGATCTGTTCATGCGCCTTGAGCCACCCGCCTTGGGCGAGTGACAGGATTTGCCGACGGTCAAGGCCACGAGTGGCGGCAAAGTTGATGTCTTCGATGCAGGCGTTAGGGAAGCGCATTTTTGCATTCCTGAGTCTGTTGGCGAAGCGTTTGTCGGCGCGCCATGCGACCTCGCGGTCGAGCATGAGGCCGAGCCATTCATTGCGGTGCAGGGCTTCGCCGGGGTCCTGATCGGCCAGGGCGCGCCATGCGGCGGCCATGCCGTTCAGGCCGAGACTGGCAATCTGATCGAGGGTTGGATGTGTCAGCATTGTCCTTCTTTCCTTCAGGTTTATTGGTAATAGGCAGGGCCACGGATATTGTCGTGGTGCGGGGGCGGCCGGATGGGTTCGGGATCTGCGGCAGCCTTGTCGAGGCCAGTGACCAGGATCGATTGCACCGAGGCATAGCTGACGGTGTTATGGGTCAGCGCCCGATCGCAGGCAGCCTCAAGCCGGTCACGGCTAAACTTACGCTCAAGGCTCAGCACCCCTAGGGCAGAGCGATAGCCCTGTTCTGGGTGCGGCCTGTCGCGCATTAGCCGTTCGACAAGGACGGCGACATGATATCCCAGACGGCCTGCCCGGGTGATCAGATATTCCGGGGTCATGCCGGCATGGTGCTGGTGCGCCGATGGCATGTGCTCTTTCACGGTGGAATGGCCCCCGCGCGTGCCCCGGCGGGTATGAACGGCGACGCGTTCATGGTTGTGGAAGATCTCGACCATCCGATGCGTCAGGCGAACATCGACCTTTTTGCCGATCAGGCGGTGGGGCACGGAATAGAAGCTGTGCAGCACGTCGATGTGGTAATCGGGATGAACCTTGGCCTGCTTCCATTCCGCATATTCGAAGGGTTCCGAGGGTAGCGCGCGCAGGGCGGGACGCTCAATGTCTTCGAACAGATCGCGGCGCGACCGGCCGATCCGGCGCATCGGGCGGTCATTCAGGTCGGCCAGAAGCTCGGCGATGACCGCGTTCAGCGCCTCAACCGAGAAGAACTGCATGTTGCGCAACCGCGCCAGGATCCAGCGTTCGACGATCAGCACGGCGCCCTCGACCTTGCCCTTGTCGCGAGGCTTGCGCGGCCGCGTGGGCAGCACGGTCGTATCGTAATGCGACGCCATGTCGGAGAAGGTCTTGGTGATCGACGGCTCGAACCACAGGGGTTTTACCACGGCCGCCTTGAGATTGTCGCAGACGATGGCCTTTGGCACGCCGCCGAAGAACTTCAGCGCCCGGACCTGCGCCTCGATCCAGTCGGGCAGCGTCTGGGTCAGACTGGCCCAAGTGAAAGTGTAACTGGAGGCACCGAGGACGGCGACGAAGATCTGTGCCGGATGCACCACCCCGGTCGCCGGATCGGTGATTGGGATCGTGTGGCCGGCATAATCGGTCTGCATAACCGCACCCGCCTCATGCCGGTTGCGGAAGCTCGGGCTGGTGCGGCTCTCAAAGGTCCGAAATTGTTCACAAAACCACGTATAGCCGTAGCCCTCTGGATGGGCTGCGCGGTATTCCTGCCACAGAAGCACCAAGGTAACGCCCTTGCGCTTCAGCTCCGTGGCAACCTTGGCCCAGTCAGGTTCCTGATTATCCTGTGGTGGACGGCCCATCCGCTGAAACAGCGCCGCCTCCAGCGTGGCGTCATCATTATGCCCCGGCGACAACGGCCAGCCGTTGAGCCCGGCCTCACGCGCCCGCAAAAGATAGGTCGCCACCGTCGTCTTGCTCAACTTCAGCCGAAGCCCGATCTCCCGAACCGAGAGACCCTGTTCATGCGTCAGCCGTAATATCGTTCGTATATCCTGCACGGTCATTCGCCTCGTTTGCTTGCGTCGTGGCATGCTCCCCCCCGATCCCTTCAAAGATCGACAGAGTGCCGCGACATCGCAGGCAAAGACCAACCGTCACACCACCCGGAACTGTCCGGGACTTAGCGAAATCCCTGTCCGGGACTTAATGAAATGCGTGTCCGGGACTTACCGTAATTGCTGTCCGGGACTTAGCGAAACCCGCACCATGCCGACCGCTACAGGGATTTCCCACAGGAGTTCTTTGCCAAAAAAGCGGCGCCGGCCAAGCTTTACCTCGCCCGAAT
>CAXNKP010000421.1:0-3058 GCA_964202815.1 Stagnihabitans sp.
CAGCGCCATTGTGCAAATTCCTGATGCGGTTGCACGATGTTGACCTGATCGTCGCGCCCGTCAAAGCGGTAGAGATACCACTTTTGCCTTTGCCCTTTGAACTTGCCGCCCCACACTTTGCCCAGCAATTCGGGCGGCAGGTCATAGGTCAGCCAATCAGGGGTTTTGGCCAGAAATGTCACCAACTCGGACGTCACGCCAGTTTCCTCGGCCAATTCTCGTAAGCCTGCGGCGCGGGGCTTTTCACCCTCGTCAATGCCACCCTGCGGCATTTGCCACGCCTGAGGCGCGCCGTCCAAGCGGCGGCCTGCAAAGATCAACCCCGCAGGGTTGATCAGGGTCACGCCAACGCAGGGACGATAGGGCAGATCGCTCACGGTTGGGGGGCCACGACAGCCAGACCGCGCAGGATATCAATGGCATATGCCAGTTGGAAATCGTCGTCGCGCAGTTGTGAGGCCTCTTCCGTGCGGGCGCGGTCGTTTTCCAACTGCTTCTTTTCTTCATCCGTCATGGAATCGTTCGAGATAATCCCATTCAGATCGGCTTCCGATGTCATCTTGTTTGCCTCTGCCGTCTTATCATCGGTGGGCTTGGCGTTTGGGTCGACCAGCGGCTGGTTGACCACAATGTCGGGCATCACCCCCAAGGCTTGGATCGACCGGCCAGAAGGTGTGTAATAGCGTGCCGTCGTCAACCGCATCGCCCCTTCGCCGCGCACCGGAATGATGGTTTGGACTGATCCTTTGCCAAAGCTTTTGGTGCCCACCACAATAGCGCGGTGATGATCCTGCAAAGCCCCCGTGACGATTTCCGACGCTGAGGCCGAGCCACCGTTGATCAGCACGACAACCGGTTTTCCATCGGTAAGATCGCCTTTGGTCGCATTGAAACGCTCGTTGTCTTGTGGGTTGCGCCCGCGGGTCGAGACAATCTCCCCCTCGTTCAGGAAAGCGTCAGAAACGTCAATCGCCTGCATCAACAGCCCACCGGGGTTGTTGCGCAGATCCAGCACCACACCGGTGACTTTCTCCATCCCGCCCGCCTCAGCAGCAGCTTTCTTCAGTTCCGATTGCAACCCGCTGAAGGTTTGATTCGTGAACGAAGTTATGCGCACCACAATCGTTGTGCCGATCAAGCGGCCCTTGACGGCAGCGACCTTGATTGTATCGCGGATGATCGATACGTCGAAGGGCTCTTTGACCCCTTCGCGCACCACGGTGATGATCACTTCTGACCCGATCGGCCCGCGCATTTGGTCGACCGCTTGGTCCATCGTCAACCCGTTGACCGACTTGCCATTGACCTTGATAATCAAATCGCCGGTGGTGATGCCGGCCTTATCTGCCGGAGTGCCGTCAATGGGCGAAACCACTTTGACGTAGCCGTCCTGCTGCGTCACCTCGATGCCAAGGCCACCAAACTCGCCCTTGGTTTCCACCTGCATCGCAGCATAGTCATCCGCACTCATATAGCTGGAATGCGGATCAAGCGAGGTGAGCATACCATTGACCGCTGCTTCGATCAGTTTCTTGTTGTCGACCTCTTCGACATATTGGGCGCGGATGCGTTCGAAGACATCGCCGAACAGGTCCAGTTGCTGGTAAACCGAAGTGTCTTTGTTCGCCGTTTGGGCGACCAAGGGTCCGATAAATTGCGTGACAATCAGCGCGCCGGCTACCACACCGCCCACTGCGGCTATCAGAACCTTGTTCATTGCGTCCACTTCCCCATTTGCGGCCCGCCTGCCCCCTTTGGGGCGACCTGCGCCGCTTGTCTTCTTGTCTTTGCTTACACCAAAGCCCCTAGCGGGCGCATCTGAATATCGTCAGATTTGACGGCCTTTGACGCCCTAGAGCCAAACTCGTTCCAACTGAACCTACTGATAGGCGTTTGGTGGGGCAACAGCGCATCACTTTTGCGTAAAACCGCTGCATTTCACCCCAAAACTAGGCTTTTGCCCGTCATTTCGGCTGGTTGATCAAGGCCCATCAGCGCCAGAAGCGTGGGGGCCAGATCTGCCAGCCGTCCGCCTGCGCGCAACTTCGCCCCTTTAGGGCCGCCCACCAGAATCACCGGCACCGGATTGACCGTATGCGCCGTGTGCGGCCCCCCCGTCACCGGATTGACCATCAACTCGCAATTGCCATGATCCGCCGTCACGATCATCGCCCCGCCCGCCTTTGCCAGCGCGTCAAGCGCGCGGCCAAGACCCCTATCCACCGCCTCGCAGGCTTTGATGGCAGCGGGCAGGCTGCCCGTGTGGCCGACCATATCGGGGTTGGCGAAGTTGACGACGATCAGGTCATAGCCCGTCTGAATGGCCTGCACCAAGTGGTCCGCCACCTCGACCGAGGACATCTCTGGCTGCAAATCATAGGTTGCCACTTTGGGCGATTTGGGCATAAAGCGCGCTTCGCCTTCAAACGGCTCTTCGCGGCCACCGTTTAAAAAGAAGGTGACATGGGGGTATTTTTCCGTCTCGGCCAAGCGGAACTGGGTTTTGCCCTGTTTGGCCACCCATTCGCCGATCGTATTGGCCAAGAAACGTTTCGGATAGGCCGTATCCAGATAGGCGCTGGATTGGGCGGAGTACTCTACCATTCCCAAAAGCGCTGCCCATTTGGGCCTTTTGCCGGTGTCAAAGCCGGTAAAGTCAGGCTCGGCCAAGGCGGCCATAATCTCGCGCGCGCGGTCGGAACGGAAGTTCAGGCAAAAGAAGCCGTCGCCATCGCGCGCCCCTTGGTAATCGCCGATCACGGTCGGGGCTATGAATTCGTCCATCTCGCCTTTGGCATAAGATGCGGCAACGGCGGCTTGCGGGGTTGGGGCGTGTGCGCCTTTGGCGTTCACCATGGCCTCAAATGCGCGGGCCACACGTTCCCATCTTGTGTCGCGGTCCATCGCCCAATAGCGGCCGATGACGGTGGCAACCTTGGCCCCTTGCGGCAAAGACACCATCAGGGCCTCGATAAACTCGGCCGCCGAACTGGGCGACACGTCGCGCCCGTCGGTGATGGCGTGCAGGGCGACGGGTACGCCAAGGGCTGTCAATGCG
>CAXNKP010000422.1:0-3035 GCA_964202815.1 Stagnihabitans sp.
CGTGGTAAAGCGGCTCCGGCTCGATCAACCGCGATGGTCCGGTGGCCAAAAGGGCTGCGGCCATGATGGGCACGATATGTTCGTGCGCGCCGGTCATCTCTACGATGATCACAATCGCTGTCATGGGCGCTTGGGTCAACCCCGCGAAATAGCCAGACATTCCCAAAATCGCCCCTAAGCCCGCAGAAGACCCCCAGACCGCCGCCATGACAGACCCAAACCCAACGCCCACGGCCAACGAGGGCACGAAAACACCACCCGGAATGCCTGATGCCGCCGAAGCCAAGGTGACCACGAACTTTCCGACAAAGAAATACCAAGGCAGGCTGGCCCCTTCGACAGCGGCACGCGACGCTGCATAGCTAGAACCAAAGGTCAAACCGTTGGTCGCAATCCCGACTGCGGCAACAATCAACCCTGCGACGCCTGCGATCACCACGATCTTGCGCACGGGAGGAAGGCTCCACTTGCGAATGCGGTAAGTCATCTGCAGCAACAATCGGCTGAAAATTGCGCCTAGCGCGCCACCAAGAATACCACAGCTTAAAACCAGCGACCAATCATGAGGAAACTGCGCCATTGCATTGGCAACGCCAAAATAGGTGTAGGATCCTTCCAAACCGAAGGCCGCCACCCCGGCCAGGATGACGGTGGAGAGGACGATACCGGTGATGCGCGGGCTGTAGATGCGCCCCATCTCTTCAATCACAAAGACAATTCCGGCCAAAGGTGTGTTAAAGGCCGCCGCAATCCCCGCAGCCGATCCGGCCAAGATCACACCCTGCGTATGGGCCATGCGCCCCAAGCGAGCGGACACCAACATCATAGCGGCGCCGATCTGCACCGTAGGTCCTTCGCGCCCGATAGATGCGCCGCAGGCCAAGGCGACCACCGTCAGCCCGATCTTGCCGATGATGATGCGGGCAGACAACAGCAGACTGCGGCCAGCCTCACTGCGCATGTGGTGGGCTGCAATCGCCTGCGGAATGCCACTGCCTTGCGTGCCGGGGAAGTACTTGCGCGCCACCAACCCGCAAAAGATCATGCCGGCGGGTGTCAGGACCAAGGGCAACCAACGTTGCCACCCGTCGCCGTGCGTGAGGGCCCCAAAAATCTCCTCGCCGCCATCAGATAGCTTGGCGAAGGCGACAGACACCACCCCTGTGGCCAAGGCCCCCAGCCAAAAGACCACATGTGATCGCCACAGGCGTGGCTTGGCGACAAAGACCGCCGCGCGCCGCACAAAGCCCAAATGCCTCAATTTGTGCAGGAAGCTGGTCCTCTGCATGCCCGGTCGCCCTCCGATTCTTAAAGTTCCGTTTGCGCACGACGATATTGAGGCCCCCAAACATTTGACACAAGCCTAAACCCGGCTTTTTCGCCCCCCCTTCTCGGAAGCCTTTGACCTTGGTGCAAAGGTGCGGTCTTTGGATCAGGATTTGGCCCTTTGCCCCCACCTTCAGACCCGGCGCATTTCTGCGTGGACGCAGAATTTTGGCACCTCGGGTGTTGACAGGGCCGGGGGCAGCGATTAGATGAACTTTCATTAGCACTCACCCAATATGAGTGCTAACTTGATTAACCTGGAACCTAGGGAGTGTTGCCAGATGGCTTTCAAACCTCTGCATGACCGCGTGCTGGTCAAGCGTATCGCCTCGACTGAAAAAACAACCGGTGGCCTGATTATTCCGGAAAGCGCCAAGGAAAAGCCCGCTGAGGGCGAGATCATTTCTGTGGGCGAAGGCGCTCGCAAGGATTCGGGCGAGCTGATCGCGCCCTCGGTCAAAGCGGGCGACCGTATCTTGTTTGGCAAATGGTCTGGCACCGAAGTCAAACTTGACGGCGAAGAGCTGCTGATCATGAAAGAAAGCGACATCATGGGGATCATCTCCTAAGTCGCTTTTCGCTTGGTGGGTTTCACCCACCTTACGGATGATCTTTTTGGTGGGCTTCACCCACCCTACATTCACCAATTCAAACGGGAGTTAGCACAATGGCTGCTAAAGACGTACGTTTTGACACCGATGCCCGCGACCGCATGCTGCGTGGCGTCAACATTCTGGCCGACGCTGTCAAAGTGACCTTGGGCCCCAAAGGCCGCAATGTCGTGATCGACAAGTCCTTTGGCGCCCCTCGCATCACCAAAGACGGTGTGACGGTTGCCAAGGAAATCGAACTGGCTGACAAGTTCGAAAACATGGGCGCGCAGATGGTGAAGGAAGTTGCTTCCCGCACCAATGACGAAGCCGGCGACGGCACGACCACCGCCACCGTTCTGGCCCAAGCCATCGTGCGCGAAGGCATGAAAGCGGTTGCCGCCGGCATGAACCCGATGGACCTGAAGCGCGGGATTGATCTGGCGACCTCTAAGGTTGTGGCAGCGATCAAAGCCGCCTCGCGTCCGGTCAAGGATTCGGACGAAGTCGCACAGGTTGGCACGATCTCGGCCAACGGCGAAGCCCAGATTGGCCGCTTCATTGCAGATGCCATGCAGCGCGTTGGCAACGAAGGCGTGATCACCGTCGAAGAAAACAAAGGTCTTGAGACCGAAGTTGAAGTCGTCGAAGGCATGCAGTTCGATCGCGGCTACCTGTCGCCCTACTTCGTCACCAATGCCGACAAAATGACCGTCGAGCTGGAAGACGTTTCTATCCTGTTGCACGAGAAGAAGTTGTCCTCGCTGCAGCCGATGGTTCCGTTGCTGGAAGCGGTAATCCAATCGCAGCGCCCGCTTCTGATCATCTCGGAAGATGTTGAAGGCGAGGCTTTGGCCACGCTGGTCGTCAACAAGCTGCGCGGTGGCCTGAAGATTGCCGCTGTCAAAGCCCCGGGCTTTGGCGACCGTCGCAAGGCCATGCTGCAAGACATCGCGATCCTGACCGGTGGTCAGGTGATTTCGGAAGATCTGGGCATGAAGCTGGAGTCGGTGACCATCGACATGCTGGGCCGTGCCAAGAAAATTTCGATCACCAAGGACAACACCACCGTCGTTGACGGCGCTGGTGCCAAGGCCGAGATTGAAGCCCGCGTGGGCC
>CAXNKP010000423.1:0-3022 GCA_964202815.1 Stagnihabitans sp.
GTCGATATTCTGGACAAAACCGTGACCGCCTTTATCGGCCCGTCGGGCTGTGGCAAGTCAACCTTCCTGCGCTGCTTGAACCGCATGAACGACACAGTGGCCTCGGCCCGTGTCGAAGTGATGATCACGCTGGACGCCGAGAATATCTATGACCCGCGCGTCGACCCTGTGCAGTTGCGCGCCAAGATCGGGATGGTGTTTCAAAAGCCCAACCCTTTCCCCAAGTCGATTTATGACAACGTAGCTTACGGCCCCAAGATCCACGGGCTGACCCGCAACAAGGCGGAACTTGACGAAGTGGTCGAGGCTTGTCTGCGCAAAGCGGCCCTGTGGAACGAGGTGAAAGACCGCCTGCAATCGCCCGGCACGGGCCTTTCTGGTGGCCAGCAGCAACGCCTGTGCATCGCCCGCGCTATTGCGACCTCTCCGGAAGTGCTTTTGATGGACGAACCCTGCTCGGCCCTTGACCCGATCGCGACGGCACAGGTGGAAGAGTTGATCGACGAATTGCGCAGCCAGTTTTCGGTGGTGATCGTCACCCACTCCATGCAGCAAGCCGCCCGCGTGTCGCAACGCACGGCGTTTTTCCACCTTGGCTATCTGGTGGAATATGGCGAAACCGGTGCGATTTTCACCAATCCCAAGGATCCGCGCACCGAATCCTACATCACCGGCCGGATCGGTTGAGGAGAGACAGATGAACAATGACCGCCACATAGCTTCGGCGTTCGACCGCGATCTTGAGGGCGTTCAAGCGCTTGTTCTGCGCATGGCAGGCCTTGTCGAAGCGGCACTTTCGGATGCCGCCACCGCCCTTGAAACCCGCGACGAGGCTTTGGCCGAACGCGTGCGCGAAGGCGATACGGCGATTGATCGGTTGGAAGAGCAGGTCAACACCGAATGCGTGCGTCTGATTGCCATCCGTGCCCCCACCGCACGCGATTTGCGCACCGTTTTGACTGTGATGAAAATAGCCGCCTCGCTGGAACGCTGCGGCGATTACGCTAAGAACTTGGCCAAACGCTCGATCGTTCTGGCGCAGATGCATACGATTGAAGGGGCTGCCGGATCCATTCGTCGCATGGCGCGTCAGGTCAGCCTTTTGCTGAAAGACGCGCTGGATGCCTTTATCAGCCGCGATGTTGATTTGGCCCATGCCGTGCGCCAGCAAGACCGCGACATCGATCAAATGTATTCTGCCCTGTTTCGCGAATTCCTGACCCATATGATGGAAGACCCGCGCAATATCACGGCCTGTATGCACTTGCATTTCATCGCCAAAAATATCGAACGCGTGGGCGACCATGCCACGACCATTGCCGAACAGGTGATCTACCTTGCCACCGGCGATCTGCCGCGTGACCCGCGCCCGAAATCGGAATCTGTCACGATGGGGAACGTATAATGGCACAGCCAACCGTCCTTTTGGTAGAAGATGAACCAGCTCAGCGGGAAGTCTTGGCCTATAATCTTGAGGCGGAAGGTTTTGTCGTACAGCGAGCCACCAATGGCGAAGAGGCGTTGATGCTGGTGGCAGAAAACCCGCCGGATCTGATCTTGCTGGATTGGATGATGCCGCATGTTTCGGGGCTAGAGGTGTGTCGCCGGTTGAAGATGCGGCCTGAAACCCGCGCCATTCCAATCATCATGCTGTCTGCCCGTTCGGAAGAGGTCGACAAGGTGCGCGGATTGGAAACGGGGGCGGATGACTATGTGATCAAACCCTATTCCATCATCGAACTGATGGCGCGCCTGCGCGCGCAACTGCGCCGCGTGCGGCCTTCGACCCTTGGGATGGTGCTGGAATGGGAAACCATCAGCCTTGATGCCGAAACCCACCGCGTGATCCGCGATGGACAAACGCTGAAACTGGGCCCGACCGAATTTCGCTTGCTGGCAACATTTCTGGAAAAACCCGGCCGCGTCTTTTCGCGCGAGCAATTGCTGGACCGTGTCTGGGGCCGTGACATCTATGTCGACAGCCGCACGGTCGATGTGCATGTCGGCCGTTTGCGCAAAGCACTTTGCGCCTTTGGTGCCGACGACCCGCTGCGCACGGTGCGCGGTGCGGGATATGCGCTGGGATGATCTAGGCGGTCAGCGGCGAGATGGCGCGCAACAGGTTCAACCGCGCCAAAGCCTGCCCTGAATCGATTGAGGCGCGCGCCATCGGAACGCCCTCTTTCAAACTGGTGGCCTTGCCTGCCACCAGCAACGCCGCTGCCGCATTCAACAGCACGGCATCGCGGTAAGCTCCGGTTTGACCATTCAACAACGCCCGAAACGCAACAGCGTTTTGCGCCGGTGTGCCGCCCAAGATTGCCTCAAACGGATGCACCGGCAGGCCGGCGTCTTCGGGATGAACGCTAAATTCGCGAATTTCGCCCGACTCAAGGGCGACAACAGCCGTTGGCCCTGCAATCGTGATCTCGTCGGTGCCGTCGCTGCCATGCACCAGCCAAGCCGCCTCTGACCCCAAAGCGCGCAGGGTTTCGGCCATGGGGCGCAGCAGACGGGGGGCAAAAGCGCCTGTCAACTGCCGCTTCACCCCTGCGGGGTTGGTCAGGGGGCCGAGGATATTGAAAATGGTCCGTGTGCCAAGTTCGGCCCGCACAGGCCCCACATGGCGCATCGCGGGATGGTGCATGGGGGCCATCATAAAGCCGATCCCTGCCTCGGCCAGACAGCGTTCGACCACTTGGGGCCCCACCATCACATTCAGCCCCATCTCGGTTAGGGCATCTGCCGCCCCTGATTTCGACGATAGGTTGCGGTTGCCATGCTTGGCCACAGGCACACCAGCCCCCGCCACAACAAAGGCCGTTGCGGTGGAGATGTTCAGCGTGCCCTTGCCATCGCCGCCCGTACCCACAATATCCATCGCCCCCGCAGGTGCGCGCACCGCATGACACTTGGCCCGCATGACGCTCGCCGCCGCAGCAAACTCGTCCACCGTTTCGCCGCGCGTGCGCAGCGCCATCAACAGTCCGCCCATCTGGGCAGGCGTGGCATCGCCTTCAAA
>CAXNKP010000424.1:0-3019 GCA_964202815.1 Stagnihabitans sp.
GCCAATCGCTGCGCAACCTTTGGGCGTTGATCGTGTCGCTGCGAAAGCGGCAAAGTCTGGGAGCGCATTTGCTGTCGTCGATGCTGTATCGTGACGCGCTGAATGCACTTTACGGCATTGGGGGCATTTATGCCTCGGCCGTGTTGGGGTGGTCGATCACACAGATTGGCATTTTCGGGATCATCGCGGCGATTTCAGCCGCGTTTTTCACCTGGGTCGGTGGCATTGCCGATTCGGCGCGCGGGCCAAAGCCTGTGATGGTGGTGTCGATGTGGGTGCTGATCGGCGTTTGCCTTGTGGTGGCGGGCATGTCGCGGGAGGCGTTTTTTGGCCTGCCCTTGGCGGCAGGATCAGCCCTGCCGGACATCGTATTTTACCTGTGCGGCTGTGCGATCGGCGCTGCAGGCGGCACCTTGCAGGCGGCAAGTCGCACGATGATGGTCTTTCACACCACCCCCGACCGCGCAACCGAGGCCTTTGGCCTTTACGCCCTATCGGGCAAGGCCACGACCTATCTGGGCACGCTGGGTATTGCGCTGTTCACCCTGATCACCGGATCGCAGCGCCTTGGCATCGCCATCCCGCTGATCGTGCTGTTTATTCTGGGTATGGTCTTTCTGGCATGGGTCAAACCGATGGGAGAGCGGTCTTGAAACGCCTGATCTTGTTTGCGCTTTTGGCGCTGGCCCAACCGGCTGTCGGTGAAACGCTGGCGGCCAAACTGTTTGCCGCCAAAACCCAACCCAGTGCCAGCCCATCGCAACCGATCGGCACCTATGCGCGCGGCTGTGCCGCTGGCAATGTTGAACTGCCGCAAACGGGGCCGACATGGCAGGCCATGCGCCTGAAACGCAATCGCAACTGGGGCCATCCGGTGCTGGTGGACTATCTGCAAGACCTAAGCCAAGCCGTCACCGCCTTTGGCTGGAAGGGGCTTTATATTGGCGATCTGGGTAATCCACGCGGCGGGCCGATGATTTCAGGCCATGCCAGCCACCAGATGGGGCTGGACGCAGATGTGTGGTTCTTGCCTCCCGCACAGTTGGATTTGACGGCAGAGGAGCGCGAGAAGCTGGGCGCTATTTCCATCCGCAGCGAAGACCAAAAATCGGTCAACGAAAACTGGAACGATAGCTACCGCGATGTGCTCAAAGCTGCTGCATCCGACCCGCGGGTGGACCGCATCTTTGTGGCGGCCGCCATCAAGCTGGAACTGTGCAAAACCGCAACGGCGGCAGATACCGCTTGGCTGCAACACATCCGGCCAGAGGCAAACCACCAAGACCATCTGCATGTGCGCCTGAAATGCCCCCCCGGATCAGACCTGTGCCAAACCCAAAAGCCCAGCGTGTCTGATCTGTCAAAAGGCGGCAGCGGGTGTGATGAGACGTTGGATTATTGGGTGTCAAATGCCTATTTGCATCCCAAACCCAACCCAAACCCGCCGCCGCGCAAAAAGGGGCCAAAAGAGTTTACCATGGCCGACCTGCCCGCCCAATGCGCTGGCGTTCTAATGTCCAAGTGACCCAAGGCGGCGCTGGTTGACAATGATGCACCCGCGCTTCAAAAGACCCTGTCCTCATGAGGAGGGCCAAGTCTCCGCGACCTTGTAAAAAACGGAATGGATCATGAAAAACCTACTTCCCGGCATCCTTGCCATGGCCGCCATCGTTGTGGCCTCTAACATCTTGGTGCAGCACACCTTCGGGTCTTATCTGACCTATGGGGCCTTCACCTATCCTTTGTCTTTTCTGGTCAATGACATCACCAACCGATTGGCTGGCGCACGGGCAGCAAGGCGGGTGGTTTTGGCGGGGTTTGTCGCGGGCTTGGCCTGTTCGTTCATCGGCACGCAATTACACAACGAATTTGGCCCCCTTGTCTCGCTGCGCGTGGCGCTGGGGTCGGGCGTGGCTTTTCTTGTCGGTCAGTTGCTGGATGTGACGATCTTTGACCGACTGCGCCGTGCGGAATGGTGGCGGGCACCGCTGATCTCGACCCTGTTGGGGTCAACGGTCGACAGCGTGATTTTCTTCACCATCGCCTTTGCAGCCAGCTTGACCTTTCTGGAACCGTCAAGCGATGTGTCTTGGGCCGCCGTTCCGGGCCCCTTGTTGGGCAACGGGCCGCAGGTTCCCCTATGGGTTTCGCTGGCCGTGGCTGATTGGTGCGTAAAATTTGGGATCGCTTTGTTCGGCCTGCTGCCTTTTCGCCTGATTGTTGCCAGATTTAGCATAAGGCTTGCGTAAAAGGTTTTGACAAACACAAAATATGTGCCACCTTACCTGTATCGATAACCAATTCGAAAGGAGGTGACCCAGTGTCTAGAGTGATTTTGGAGAGAGGTGTCGGGACAGCTAGAGGGTTCGTTTTCTAAGGGCAGCCCCTTGGTAAGACGGCCACTGGTTGGATGGATGCCCTAACTGGCCCATCTCCTTGGAACTCGGAAAGGGTCACCGCTTAGGTGGCCCTTTCTCTTATGGCGAAGCGTTATGTTGCATATCACCGACACGATTCAGATCGCCGATTGGGAATTGAGCGAACAGTTCGTCCGCGCCTCTGGCCCCGGGGGGCAGAATGTCAACAAGGTTTCGACCGCTGTCGAGCTACGCTTTGAAGCCGAACGCTCGCCCCATCTGACGCCTGCGGTCAAAGCCCGCCTGAAACGTCTGGCAGGGCGGCGATGGACCACAGAGGGTGCGATTGTCATTCAGGCCGAAGAAACCCGCAGTCAGGCGCAAAACCGCGAATTGGCCCGCGAACGGCTGATCGAGATGATTAGGCAAGCTCTGATTGCCCCCAAGCGGCGGTTGGCGACCAAGCCCACCTATGGCAGCATTCAGCGCAGGCTGGTGGCCAAAAAGGTGCGCAGTGCTGTCAAAGACGGCCGCCAAACCCCCGACGATGAAGACTGATCACACGATCAGGTCTTGCCCCTGCTGAACGCCCACGCCGAACACCCGCTTATACCGCGCAATCTGGTCAGCGGGGCCCATAGCCTTGTTGGGGTTGTCAGACA
>CAXNKP010000425.1:0-3007 GCA_964202815.1 Stagnihabitans sp.
AACCAAAAACGACCGCCTCACAATTAGGGTCAAAAGCGAAGGCAAACCTTATGACCTAAAGGGGGCCTGCAGCCAGGCGAGAAATTCGTGCGCCGCACTATTGTGTCCGTCTCCAGACTTTGCGACCTGCGCCCAATAACTGCGCCCCGTTTCAACGCTACTCCCCGGCACAACCTGCAGGCGCCCCTCACCAATCAGACGCGCCGCGCATTGCAGGTTGACCAGCGTCAGAATATCTTCGGCCAAGACAAGATCGACCGCCAAATGTTCCGCGGACACCGTCAGCATGGTCGAGGGTACCGGAACTGCCAGACCAAGTCTGCCAGCCCATGTCTGCCAGGTGAACTCGCCTGGCTCTGGCCCCTTGCCATGCGCGATGTGGACCAGTTTGGCGCCGAGCACATCTGCTGGCCCGGCTTTGGGCAGGTTAAACAACGGGTGGTTTGATCGCGCCACGGCAACGCAGGTTTCGGCGCAGAGCTGGGTCCAACCCGCTTGGTCTGGTGGCTGTGTCGCGTGCAGGATCACAACATTTGCATCGGAATTCTGCAAAGGGCTGTGGGACGGTTCCAGATGTAACTCGATCGCCGGATGCTGGTCCCGAAACTGTGATAGCCGTGGGGCCAACCACAGCACAGCGAACGAGTAGGATGCAGAGATATGTAGCTTCTGTGTGCGGGCCTCGGACAGGATCGCGTCTGCGGCACGGATAAGCTGGAACGCGTTGCCAAGCTGGTCCAGCACCCGCTGACCGACATCGGTCGCCACAAAGCGCCCACCGTCGCGGCGAACAAGGGCTGCCTTGCCCTGTGCCTCAAGGCTGCGGAGACGGTGACTTATGGCCGCCGGCGTAACACACAGTTCCCGCGCTGCAGCGGACAGAGATCCGTTACGCAGCACCGCCTCCAGTACGCGAAGTCCTTTCATTGAAGGCGCCTGGCGCAAGGGATGCTCCTTTTACTTCAGGTAATAGCTGGCAGTCGGATCTGTCAATTTGATTTGTCCGGCTTTCGGGATAACCTTTGGCAAACCTGCGGAGATCCACATGAAAATCCGATCCATACGCGCCACCCCCGTGAACATCCCGCTCAGGGCACCCTACCGCTTCAGCTATGGCTCCATCGCATCGGTGACCAAAACCGTGATTGAGTTGCAGACTGAAGACGGCGTCTGGGGCCTTGGCGAATGTGCCGATGGTGACCGTGCAACCGAGGTTATGCGGATGGGTGCACGGCTGATTGGCCATGATATCCGCGATATTTCGCCCGCAATGCAGCGGTGTGTGCCGGGGATGTCCTACACGCCGTGGGGCAATGTGGTTGGCGACCGCCGCATCTTTGGCGGGATCGAGATGGCGATGTGGGATGCGCGTGGCAAGACCGAAGGCGTGCCGTTGTCGCGCCTGCTGGGCGGGGCTGTCCGCACCGAGATCGCACTGACCGAGTATTTCAGCTATCGGCTGCCCGGCACCAATGAGGCTGGCGAGGCCAGCCCCACCGACGTCGCCCGCTTTTGTGCCCGGATGATCGAGGATCACGACGCCCGCGAGTTCGAAGGCAAGGTCGGCACGGTTGATCTGGCCGAAGAGGTGCGCATGGTGGCCGAGGTGCGCGCGGCCATCGGTGATCGCCCGCTGCAACTGGATGCCAACGGCAAATGGACCTTGCCCACCGCACGCGTCGCGCTGCGCAAGCTGCTGCCTTACGATATTTCATGGTTCGAAGAACCTTGTGAGAATTACGAGGAGATGGCCGCACTTCGGGTCCATTTCGATGTGTCCTTTTCCACCCACAAGATTGATCTGCCGAAAGCTGTTCTGCTGGGCTGTCCAGATGCGATTGTGACCAACATCAACGACTTGGGCGGTATTCGGGGGGCGGTGGATTTCATCGGGTCTTGTGCCGCGATGGGCGTGGGCTTTCGCTTTCATTCTGGTGAGACGGGGGTAGGGTCAGCGGCCTATCTCCACATTAGCGCAGCGATGGAGCATGTGCGCGGTGCCAGTCAGACGCTCTTTCGCTGGTATGGCGACGACGTGATCGAAGGCGGGCCGATGGTCCCGAAGAGCGGCGTGGTCAAGGTGCCCGACGGGCCGGGGCTGGGTGTGACGATAGATGCTGTGGCGCTGAAACGATGCCACGAGCGATACCTGACTGAAGGTGCCTTTCCGGCGGGGTCTGCTGCTCCAGTGGGGTCGGCCTATGGCAGCGTGTTCCGCAAGACATGACGCAGCGTGACCAATCAATTAGGGGCCCCAAATCGTGATTGACCAAGACATCCCATCGTCGCGCGAAACGCGCCGCAGCGGCCGTCGTGCCACGGGCAATGCCGAAACAGCCCCGGCGCGGTCCTTAGCCTACCGTCGACTGATCAATCCGTTCCAGCCGCAGACCGTGTTCAGCGCAGATCAGATAGACAATATTCACGCTACCGCCCTGCGGGTTCTGGAAACACTTGGCATCAAGGTCCTGCTGCCTGAAGCGCGGGCCATCTTCAAGGCCGCCGGCGCGCTGGTCAATGAGGACACGCTGATGGTTCGCATCGGGCAGGACATTGTGGAACAGGCGCTGGCCAGCGCGCCGACATCTTTCTGGGGTCGGGCAGGAAACCGTGACCGGGATGTACACTTTGCCCAAGGCGCGCTGAACTTTATCGCAGGCTGCGGTGCGCCCAATGTGACCGACACCGTACGCGGTCGCCGCCCGGGGAGCCTTGCCGACTATGCTGATATCGTTCGCTTGACCCAGCATTTCGATGTGTTGCACATGCAGGGGCCGTTCGTAGAACCGCAGGATATCCCAACCCACCTGCGCCACTATGCGATGACGCGGGCGCAATTGACGCTGTCGGATAAGTTCCCCTTCGTTTATGCGCGCGGCACGGCACAGGTGCTGGACGGCTTCGAGATGATCCGCTTAGCCCACGGCCTGACACCGGATGAGTTCGAGGCTGAGCCACATACCTACACTGTCATCAACACCAACTCGCCCCGGCAGTTGGACCTGCC